>NZ_JBEXPT010000165.1:0-10869 GCF_040612195.1 Streptomyces sp. NPDC006450
GGTTCCGGCGCAGCCCGCGTGCGCCGAGGGCACGGACGCCCACGCGGCGCAGCCCGCGCGCGCGGCTCCGGCAGTGGTCGGAGCGGGCGTACCGGGCGCGCTCCAGGAGGCCGCCCCCGCCCCGCAGGCCGGCGCCCCGGCCCCCGCCGCCCCCGGTGCCGTCGCTCCGGTCACCCCCGTCCCGGTGGCCGCCACCGCTGCCCCGGCGCCCGCGTGGGGAGCCCCGTACGGCGCCCCCGGCGCGACCGCCCCCGGCAACCCCTGGGCCACACCCCCCGGCGGATACGCCGGCGGCTACCCCGGCGGCCCGCAGGGGCCGGGCTTCCCGGCGCCCCCGGCCGCCACGAACGGCCTGGCCGTCGCCGCGCTGCTCCTCGGCCTGTTCGGCATCTTCGTCGGCCTGGTCCCCTTCTTCTTCTGGGCCGGCGCACTCCTCGCCCTCACCGGCATCGGCATCGGCATCGCGGCCGTCCTCAAGTCCCGCCGCGGCGCCCCCCGAGCCACGCTGGCAGCGGTCGGCACCGCTCTGAGCGTCCTCGGCCTCGGCGCTTCCACCGGGGGCTGGTTCATCACCGCGAGCGTCATCGACAGGATCGACGAGAACGTCGCCGACAACCGCTCGCGTGACCTCTACGACTACGACGACGGCTACGAATACGACGACGACTCGGCCACTCCCGGCGCCCCGGCGAGCCCGACCCCCAAGCCCTCGCCCTCCGACATCCCCGGCATGACCTCGGCCCTGGCCTGGGGCGCGCCCTACACCTACGAGGACGGCGTCCAGGTCACCGTGCAGCGCGCGGTCGCGTACAAGCCGTCCTCGACGGCCTATCCGCCCGAGGCCCGCAACGGCAACGCGGTCAAGGTGACGGTGAAGATCGTCAACAATGCGGCGGCCGCGCTCGACGTCAGCCTGGCCCTGCCGCACGCCCGCGACGACCAGGGCACCGAGGCCGACATGGCCTTCGACGGCTCCGTGCCGAAGATGTTCAAGGGCTCGGTCATGGCCGGCGAGTCGATGACCGGCACCTTCGCCTTCGTCGTCCCCGAGGGGACCAAGAGCCTGCACTTCGAGATCTCGCCCGGCACCGAGTACGACGACGCGATCTGGAGCGGCCCCATCGGCTGAACCGGCGGCTCCGGCGGCCGCGGCCCGTGCGGACACGGCGACTGCGGCGACTCCCAGGACATCGCGTCAGAAAGACGATTAGACTGGGCCGCGTGCCTCAACTACGCCTCGCTCTGAATCAGATCGACTCGCAGGTCGGCAACATCGCCGCCAACGCCGACTCGGTCGTCCACTGGACCCGGCACTCCGCCGAACAGGGCGCCCACCTGGTGGCGTTTCCGGAAATGGTGCTGACCGGATACCCCGTCGAGGACCTCGCGCTGCGCGGCTCCTTCGTCGAAGCGTCCCGCCGGGCGCTGCTGGACCTCGCGCGGCGCCTGGCGGCCGAGGGCTTCGGGGACCTCCCGGTCGTCGTCGGCTACCTCGACCGTACGGAGAAGGCCGCGCCCCGGCTCGGCCGCCCGGCGGGGTCCCCGGAGAACGCCGCCGCCGTGCTGTACGGCGGGCAGGTGGTCCTGCGCTTCGGCAAACACCACCTCCCCAACTACGGAGTCTTCGACGAGTTCCGGTACTTCGTGCCGGGCGACACCCAGCCGGTGATCCGGGTGCGGGGCGTGGACGTGGCCCTGGCCATCTGCGAGGACCTCTGGCAGGAGGGCGGGCGCGTCCCCGCCACCCGCTCCGCGGGGGCCGGACTGCTGATCTCGATCAACGCCTCCCCGTACGAGCGCAACAAGGACGACCTCCGCCTGGAGCTGGTGCGCAAGCGCGCCCAGGAGGCCGGCTGCACCCTCGCCTACCTGGCGATGATCGGCGCTCAGGACGACCTGGTCTTCGACGGGGACTCGATCGTGGTCGACTCCGCCGGCGAAGTCATCGCCCGCGCCCCGCAGTTCTCCGAGGGCTGTGTCCTGGTCGACCTGGACCTGCCGGCCGCCTCGGACACCCCGGTCGAGGGCATCGTCGACGACGGCCTGCGCATCGACCGCGTGGTCCTCACCGAGGAGCCGGTGGAGCCGTACGAGCCGGTCGTGACGGGCGGCTACGCCGACCGGCTGGACGACGACGAGGAGATCTACGACGCCCTGGTCGTGGGCCTGCGCGCGTACGTACGGAAGAACGGGTTCCGGTCGGTCCTGATCGGCCTCTCCGGCGGCATCGACTCCGCGCTCGTCGCCGCGATCGCCTGCGACGCGATCGGCGCGCAGAACGTGTACGGCGTCTCGATGCCGTCCAAGTACTCCTCCGAGCACTCCAGGGGCGACGCGGCCGAGCTGGCGACACGGACCGGCCTGAACTTCCGGACCGTGTCGATCGAGCCGATGTTCGACGCGTACATGGGCGCCCTGGGCCTGACCGGGCTCGCCGAGGAGAACCTCCAGTCCCGGCTGCGTGGCACGCTGCTGATGGCGCTCTCCAACCAGGAGGGCCACATCGTGCTGGCGCCGGGAAACAAGTCGGAGCTGGCCGTCGGCTACTCCACCCTGTACGGGGACTCGGTGGGCGCGTACGGCCCCATCAAGGACGTCTACAAGACGGACGTCTTCCGCCTCGCCGAGTACCGCAACCGGGCGGCGGCCGAGCGCGGCGAGACCCCGCCGATCCCGGAGAACTCCATCGTGAAGCCGCCGAGCGCCGAGCTGCGCCCGGGGCAGGTGGACACGGACTCGCTGCCGGACTACCCGGTGCTGGACCGGATCCTGGAGCTGTACGTGGACCGCGACCAGGGTCTGGAGGCGGTCGTCGCGGCCGGCTACGACCGCGAGCTCGTCGCGAAGACCCTGCGGATGGTGGACACCGCCGAATACAAGCGCCGGCAGTACCCGCCGGGCACGAAGATCTCCGCGAAGGGCTTCGGCAAGGACCGCCGGCTGCCCATCACGAACGGCTGGCGCGAGCAGGCGTGACGCCCGCGCGGTGACGTGGCACCGGGGCCCGGCGCAGGTAGGCGGGGCCCCGGCGTCCGTACGGCGGCGGTCTTACGGCTTGACGGTGACCCGGGCGGCGATCGGCAGGTGGTCGCTGCCCGTGCGGGGCAGGGTCCAGGAGGCCTCGGGGGTGACCCCGCGGACCAGGATCTGGTCGATGCGGGCCATCGGGAACTGCGCGGGCCAGCTGAAGCCGAAGCCGTCGCCGGACGCTCCCTGGGTGGAACGCAGCTGCGAAGTGACCTCGGACAGGGCCCGGTCGTTGACGGTTCCGTTGAGGTCGCCGAGCAGGATGACCCGCTGCAGCGGTTCGGCGGCGAGCGCGGCGCCGAGGGCGTCGGCGCTGTTGTCGCGCTGGTTGGCGGTGAAGCCGGCGTTGAGCTTGACGCGGACCGAGGGGAGGTGGGCCACGAAGGCGGCCACCTCGCCGTAGGGGGTGTGGACGGTGGCGCGCATGGCCCGGGTCCAGCCCATCTTGATGTCGACGGGCTTGCTGGAGACCAGCGGGTACTTGCTCCACAGCCCGACGGTGCCTTCGACGGAGTGGTACTTGTACGTACTCGCCAGGGCCTTCTCGTAGACGGGGACCGCGCTGCCCTTGAGCTCGGTCAGGGCCAGGACGTCGGCCCCGGCCTTGGCCACCGAGGCGGCGGTGCCCGCGGGGTCGGTGTTGTCGGCGTCGACGTTGTGGGTGGCGACCGTGAGGTTGCCGCCGGCGTGCGCCTTGTCGGTGACCAGGCCGCCGAAGAGGTTCACCCAGACCGCGGCGGTCAGCAGTATCGCGATCAGCGCGGTCGCGGACTTGCGCAGGAGCGCGGCGGCGAACAGCACCGGTACGGCCAGGCCCAGCCAGGGCAGGAAGGTCTCGGTGAGGCTGCCGAGATTGCCGATGTCGTTGGGCAGCTCGGCGTGGAAGACCATGACGAGCGAGATCAGCACCGCGAGCGCGGCGAGCACGATCCCGCGGCGCCAGATCCCCGGATCCCGTCGCAGCTCGGCCAGCCGGCGCCGGAGACCCGCCCGGGAGGGCTCGGGCTCCGAGCCGTCGCTCCCCGTCTCCGTCATATACGCCTGTGCCATGCCGTTGCCCTCACTGCCATGCTCGCGCTCCGTCCCCGCCTCTTGACCCTAGGCGATATGTGGAGCGTTCCGCGCCGATTGTGTCGGTCGTACGTCCGGGAGGACGAACGGCTCAGCGGCCGGGGTTCCGCTTGTCACCAAACGCGCACATTGACCCGTGGCGCGGCCGCCGTGACGAACCGGACCTCGTGCCACTTCCCGCCGCGGCCCGGAGAGTGCCACCATGGTGGGGAGTCCGGGGACGCCGTAAGGGCGCCTCGAGATGAACATCAAGGAGCAGTTGCAATGACGCATGCCGTTTCGCCTGCCCGCGAAGCCTCCTCCCCCACCCTGTACGGAGGCTCGGGCACCCGGCGCATCACCGTCCGCGACCTCACCCTCGCCAAGGACCGCGGCGAGAAGTGGCCCATGCTCACCGCCTACGACGCCATGACGGCGTCCGTGTTCGACGAGGCCGGCATCCCGGTCATGCTCGTCGGCGACTCGATGGGCAACTGTCACCTCGGCTACGAGACCACCGTCCCGGTGACGATGGACGAGATGACCATGCTGTCGGCGGCCGTCGTCCGCGGCACCAGCCGGGCCCTGATCATCGGCGACCTGCCGTTCGGTTCCTACCAGGAGGGCCCCGTACAGGCGCTGCGCAGCGCCACCCGGCTGGTCAAGGAGGCCGGGGTCGGAGCGGTGAAGCTGGAGGGCGGCGAGCGCTCGCTGCGCCAGACCGAGCTGATCGTGCAGTCCGGCATCCCCGTCATGTCCCACCTGGGCCTGACCCCGCAGTCCGTGAACGCCATGGGCTACCGGGTGCAGGGCCGCGGCGACGAGGCCGCCCACCAGCTGCTGCGCGACGCGAAGGCGGCGCAGGACGCGGGCGCCTTCGCGGTGGTGCTGGAGCTGGTCCCGGCCGAGCTGGCCGCCGAGGTCACCCGGTCCCTGCACATTCCGACGGTCGGCATCGGCGCGGGCGCGGAGTGCGACGCGCAGGTGCTGGTGTGGACGGACATGATGGGGCTCACCGGCGGGAAGATGCCGAAGTTCGTCAAGCAGTACGCGAACCTCCGCGCGACCATGGGCGACGCGGCGAAGGCCTTCGCCGAGGACGTGGTCGGCGGAACGTTCCCGCAGGAAGAGCACGCCTTCCACTAGTCGGATGACCGCCCGGGGGGCGCCGGCCTACCGGTCGGCGGACCCCGGGCGGCGCCGTACCGATGCGGGGCCGACACCGGGCCGAAGTCCTGCAGGTGGCTTGCGGGTCGGCTGTCGGTCGCCTGTCGGTGGCTTGTCGGTGGGTTGTCAGTGTCGTCTGGTCCCATGGTGGACATGACGCGAAACGACAAGAATCCCCTGAACGGCTCGCACGCCGTAGAGGTCCGGGGGCTGGTCAAGCACTACGGCGAGACCAAAGCCCTCGATGGTGTGGACCTCGACGTCCGCGAGGGAACCGTCCTCGGGGTCCTCGGCCCCAACGGCGCGGGCAAGACCACCCTGGTCCGCATCCTCTCCACCCTGATCACCCCCGACGCCGGCACCGCCCGGGTCGCCGGCTTCGACGTGGTCCGCCAGCCGCGGCAGCTGCGCCGGACCATAGGCCTGACCGGCCAGTACGCCTCCGTCGACGAGAAGCTCTCCGGCTGGGAGAACCTCTACATGATCGGCCGGCTGCTGGACCTGTCCCGCAAGGACTCCCGGAGCCGCGCCGACGAGCTGCTGGAGCGGTTCTCCCTCACGGACGCCGCCAAGAAGGCCGTGATGACCTACTCCGGCGGCATGCGGCGCCGGCTCGACCTGGCCGCCTCGATGATCGGCAGCCCGGCCGTGCTGTACCTGGACGAGCCGACCACCGGTCTGGACCCCCGTACCCGCAACGAGGTCTGGGACGAGGTCCAGCGGATGGTCGCCGAGGGGGCCACCGTCCTGCTCACCACCCAGTACATGGAGGAGGCCGAGCAGCTCGCCAACGAGCTGACGGTCATCGACAAGGGCAGGGTCATCGCCAACGGCAAGGTCGACGAGCTGAAGGCCCGCGTCGGCGGCCGGACCCTGCGGATCCGCCCCACCGATCCGACCGACCTCCCGGGCATGGCCCGCTCCCTGGCCGAGGCCGGCCTGGACGGGGTGGCCGGTTCCCAGGCCGTCCCGGACGAGGGTGCACTGCTGGTGCCGATCCTGGCCGACGAGCAGCTGACGGCCGTGGTGGGCCTGCTGGCGGCCCGCGGGTACGGGATCTCCGACATCAGCACCTACCTGCCCAGCCTGGACGAGGTGTTCCTGTCCATCACCGGACAGAAGCCCACCGTCGAGGACTCCATCCCCAACCAGCAGACCGAGGAGGTCGCGGCATGAGCACCGTAACCACGACGAAGCCCAGCCCCACCGCGGCCGCCCCGGCCGGCGGGCCCGTCCCGGCGGACGAGGGCCGGATCGGTCTGCGGGGCAACCTGCGTCACATCGGCGCCCTGGCACGGCGCAACGTCCTGCAGATCAAGCAGGACCCGGAGTCGATGTTCGACGTCCTTTTCATGCCGATCATCTTCACGCTGCTCTTCGTCTTCGTCTTCGGCGGCGCGATCTCCGGCAAGGGCAACCAGGGCGAGTACGTCAACTACGTGGTCCCGGGCCTGATGGCGATGATGGGCATGAACATCGCCATGGGTGTGGGCACCGGGGTCAACGACGACTTCAAGAAGGGCGTGATGGACCGCTTCCGGTCCATGCCCATCGCCCGGTCCTCGGTGCTCATCGCCAAGATCGTGGTCGAGCTCGGCCGCATGATGGTCGCCATCGCGATCCTGCTCGGCATGGGCTTCCTGCTCGGCCTGTCGATCAAGGGCTCGATGCTGGACCTGTTCCTGTCCATCGGGCTGTCGGCGGTCTTCGGTTCCTCGCTGATGTGGATCTTCATCCTGCTGGGTCTCACCATGAAGACCCCGCAGGCGGTCCAAGGCATGGCGATGCTGGTCCTGATGCCGCTGCAGTTCGGCAGCTCGATCTTCGCCCCGCCGACCACGATGCCCGGCTGGCTGCAGAGCTTCACCGACGTCAACCCGCTGTCCAACCTGGCCGACGCGGCCCGCGCCCTGATCAACGGGACCCCGCTCGGCAACTCCGTGTGGATCACGCTGGCCTGGTCGGTCGGCATCACGCTGGTGACGATGCCGCTCGCCGTGCGGAAGTTCCGCCAGAAGACCTGATCCGCCGACCGGTCCGCTCCGGATCGCGTCCCGGGCGGACCTCTGCACGGATTCAGACGAGGGCGGTGGCCTCCTCCAGGGTGAGGCCGCCGCCTTCGGCGTACGCCGCCCCGTACGCGGCGTCACCGAGCGCGGCCCGGGCCAGGCGCTCGGCCAGCTCGGCGTCCGCGCGTTCGACGGTGACCGGGACGTGGGCGGGCGGCAGCAGCGCGTGGTAGGCGCCGATGAGCCGCGCAGCGTCGTACTCCCGCTCCGGACCGCCGAGTTGGACGAGGGCGCGGGCCCCGGTGATCAGGAACGCGGCCGGGAGATGGGGGGCGACCATCAGGGCGAGCGGGTCCCGGACGGCCTCCAGGGCCTGGCGGATCACGATGAGGGCGTTCGCGTACTTGCCCTCCTCGTTGTCCAGCCAGGCCATCGTGCCGAGCAGGAAGCCGTCGAAGATGGCGAACGCCCCGAAGGCGAACTCCTCGCGCAGGCACTGGAGCTGGGCGCGGGCCTCGGGGATGCGGCCGGTGCGGCCGTGGACGGTGGCGAGGAACATCCGGGCGGCGGGCATGGCCTCGTTGCCGAACTGCTGGATGGTGGTGGCGAGGAGGGTGGTGAGGAGCTCCTCGGCCTCCTCCAGGTGGCCGCCCTCGGCGAGGGTTCCGGCCATCCGCACCTGCAACACCGCGACCTGGGCCTCGGCCCCGAGCCGCCGTGCGTGCTCGATCGCGACGCGGAAGTCCTGGGCGGCCAGGGCGTACTCGCCGCGCTTCTCGTGGGACTCGGCGCGGGCGGAGAGCGCTTCGGCGCAGCCCCAGTCGTCGCCGAGGGACGCGTAGAGGGCGAGGCTCTCCTCGGCGTCCCGGGAGGCGTTGCCGGCCCAGTCCGCGCGGTTGGCGAGGATGTTGGCGCGGAGCTGGAGGGCGGAGGCCAGCTCCCAGCGGTAGCCGAGCGCGCGGGCCGTCTCGACGGTCTCCTCGCTGACGCGGCGCAGCAGGTCGGGGTCCCCCCAGATCATGACGGCGTAGATCCACAGGGCGGAGGGGGCCCGGCAGATCTGCGGCAGCCCCGGTCGGTAGGCGGCGATCATGCCGTCGATCTGGTCGCGGGCCTCGGGGCTGGACCAGGAGTCGCTGGTCTGGTCCCGGGCGGCCAGCACCATCATCCGGATGCCGCGCCAGGCCTCGGTGAGCAGTTCGCCCTCGTACGGCGGGGGCGTGTCGACGATCCGCTCGTACACGGGCTCGGCGGGGACGACGGGCGCCGCGAACGGGTCGGGGCCCAGGGCGGCTGCGGCGCCGGCCCAGTGGCGGGTCTCGGCGCGCAGATCGTGCATGTGCCAGTACCAGACGAGGGAGTGCACGAGGCAGAGCACCTCCCCCACGTCCTTGGCGGCGACGGCGCGGCGCAGGGCCGTACGCAGGTTCTCGGACTCGGTGGCGAGCCGGACGGCGGCGGCGCGCTGGCCGTGGCCGCGCAGCAGCGGCTCGGTGGTGCGGGCGAGTTCCCGGTAGTGGGTGAGGTGGCGGCGCTCGGTCTCCGCCCGGTCCTCGCCGGCCTCCGCGAGGCGGTCGGCCGCGTACTCGGCGACGGTCTCCAGGAGTCGGTAGCGCATGCCGGCGGGGCCGTCGGGGGCAGCGACCACGAGGGACTTGTCCACGAGGGACCCGAGCAGATCGGCGACGTCCAGGCCATCGAGGTATCCCCCGTCCGCGCAGACGGCCTCGGCGGCGTCGAGGTCGCAGCCGCCGGCGAAGACGGACAGCCGGCGCAGGACGGCCCGTTCGGGCTCGTCGAGGAGGTCCCACGACCAGTCGACGACCGCGCGCAGGGTCTGCTGGCGGGGCAGGTGGGTGCGCGAGCCGCCGGTCAGCAGCCTGAACCGGTCGTCCAGCCGGTCGGCGATCTGACGGGGGGTGAGCAGCCGGAGCCGGGCGGCGGCCAGCTCGATGGCGAGCGGCATCCCGTCGAGCCGGCGGCAGATCTCCACGGCGGCGGCCGGGTCCTCGTCCACGGTGAACCCCGCCCGGGCTGCGGCCCCGCGGTCGTCGAGCAGCCGGAGCGCGACGGGGTCGGGCAGCGGCTCCACCGGGCGCAGCGTCTCGCCGGGCACGCCGAGGGGTTCGCGGCTGGTGGCCAGGATCTGTACGCCGGGGCAGCGCGCGAGCACTTCCTCGGCGAGGCGGGCCGCGGCGTCGACGACGTGCTCGCAGTTGTCCAGGATCAGCAGCATCCGGCGCCGTGCGCAATGCTCCGCGAGGCGGTCGAGGGGCCGGTCCCCGCCGCGCTCGGTCAGCGCCCGCATCTCCTCGGCGGAGCCGCCGCGCAGCTTGGTCTCCCGGGCGCCGAGCGCGGCGAGCACGGCTTCGGCGACGTCCTCGGGGTCGTCCACGGGAGCCAGCTCCACGAACCACACCCCGTCGCCCCAGGCGGGGCCGGATCCCCTGGGGGCCGTGGCCGTGGCGGAGCCGGAGCCGGTGCCGCCCGGGGCGTGGTCGGCGGACAGGTGCTCCGGGGCGGCGGGGCGCGTGTCCGGGGTGCCGCCGCGGCCGGCCCGTGCGTGGGCCTCGGCGGCCTCCTGCGACAGCCGGGTCTTGCCGGCGCCGCCGGGTCCGAGCAGGGTGACGAGCCGTGACCGGGCGAGGTCTTCCCCGATGACCCGGATGTCCTCCTCCCGCCCGACGAAAGTGGTCAGCCGCATCCGCAGGTTGCCCGCGCCCGGGCCGGGCGGCACGTGCCCGGCCTTGGCCACGGCCCCGGCTGCCCTGTACGGGTCCTCGCTCCCCGGACCGCGTAGCCCGGATCCGGGCTGCACCGTCCGGGGAGCGGGGCCGCCGGGCCCGGGGTCCCCGGCTCCGGCGGTCTGCCCGGTGTACCCGGTGTACCCGGGTACGGCCGCCAGCTCGGAATGCCCGGGTGCCGGCTCGGCCATCGGCCCGGCCTGCCGGGGGTCCGCAGCCGGACCGGGTCGGGCCGGGGCGGACGGAGTCGGGGGGAGCGGGGTCAGCAGGGCCGTGTGGAGGGCCTGGAGGGTGGGGCCCGGGGTGGTGCCCAGGCGGTCGGCCAGGTCGCGGCGTACCTCCTCGTAAGCGGCCAGCGCCTCCGCCGGGCGGCCCGCGTCGCGCAGCGCGCGGATGCGGAGGGCCTGCAGGGGTTCGTCCAGCGGCAGTCCGGCGCACAGCGCGGTCAGCTCCGGCAGGACCCGCTCCGACTCCCCCAGCGCCAGCGCCGCCTCCAGGCGGCCCCGGCGCGCGTCCAGCCGTAGCGCCTCCCAGCGGGCGGCCTGCGGCCCGGAACCGGGCAGGGAGCTCAGCGGCTCGCCCCGCCACAGGGCGAGGGCCTCGTCGTACAGGGCGGCCGCCTCGGCCGGGGAGGCCTGCGCCGCCTCCCGCGCGAGCCGCTCGAACCGGTACAGGTCGATGTCGTCCCGGGCGGCGACGAGCCGGTAGCCGCCTTCCCCGGACCCCACCGCCTCGCGCCCCAGCGCCCTCCGCAGCCGTCCCACCAGCGCCTGGAGCGCGGCGGGGCCGTCCGCGGGAGGGTCGCCGTCCCACACCTCGTCGATGAGCGAGGCCGCCGGCACCGCCCGCCCCGGCCGCCGCGCGAGCGCGGG
>NZ_JBEXPT010000166.1:0-10849 GCF_040612195.1 Streptomyces sp. NPDC006450
GCCCGGACCCCCTGGGGCTCCGCCCGGACCCCGGGAACGGCGCCTCAGGGCACGACCGCCCGCACCCGCCCACCGGCGCCCACGCCAGGCGGCGGTGGCGAGCACCCCCACCGGCGCGTCAAAAGGGTGCTACGCCTCGTACGGGCGGGCCGGCCAGGGGGCGTCCGCCGGGCGGAGCGAGGACAGGGACGGGTCGGCGGCGAGGGCCGCCGACAGGGCCAGGACTCCGGTGACGAGCCCGGGATTGCCCAGCTCGCCCGCCAGGACGCCCCGTACCAGCTCCGGCAGCGGTACCCAGGCCAGCTCCATGTCCGCCTCCTCCGAGCCCGACTCCGCGTAGCGCTCGCCGTCCGCCGCAGCGACCCCCCGCGCGAGGAAGATCCGGATCGCCTCGTCCGAGCCGCCGGGGGACGCGTAGAAGTCGGCCAGCACCCGCCAGTCCTCGGCCTTGACGTGCGCCTCCTCCTGCAGCTCGCGCTGCGCCCCGTGCAGCGGGTTCTCCCCCACGACGTCCAGCAGGCCCGCCGGGAGCTCCCAGAGCCGGCGCCGCACCGGGTGGCGGTACTGGCTCAGCACCAGCACGCGCCCCTCCTCGTCCAGGGCGAGCACGCACACCGACCCGGGGTGCACCTGGTAGTCGCGGCGGGCCACGGACCCGTCCGGCATCCGCACCTCGTCGGAGGCCACCGCCGTCTTCGCGCCCTGGAACGGCCGCTGCGCCGACACCGTCTCCCAGGATTCCGCCGTATCCCTGATGGCCTTGTTGTCCATGCCCCGAAGCCCTCCACAACGCGCGACAGCCGGGGTACGGATCTCCGTACCCCGGCTGCCAACGTTATGCGGTCGTGCGGCTACTTCGCGGCCTGCTGCCGTTCCACGGCCGCCTTGACCAGACCCGCGAACAGCGGGTGCGGGCGCGTCGGGCGCGAGCGCAGCTCCGGGTGGGCCTGGGTGGCCACCAGGTAGGGGTGGACCTCGCGCGGGTACTCGACGTACTCGACGAGCTTGTTGTCCGGGGAGGTGCCGGAGAAGACCAGACCGGCCTTCTTCTCCAGCTCGCCGCGGTAGGCGTTGTTGACCTCGTAGCGGTGGCGGTGGCGCTCGTCCACGTACGCCTGGTCTCCGTAGACCTCGCGCACGATGGAGCCCTCGGCGAGCTTCGCCGGGTACATGCCCAGTCGCATGGTGCCGCCCAGGTCGCCCGCGCCCTCGACGAAGGCCAGCTGCTCCTCCATCGTGGAGATCACCGGGTTCGGGGTGGAGGCGTCGAACTCGGTGGAGTTGGCGTCCTCGATGCCCGCCAGGTTGCGCGCGGCCTCGATGACCACGCACTGCAGACCCAGGCACAGGCCGAGCAGCGGGATCTTGTTCTCGCGGGCGTAGGTGATGGCGCCGACCTTGCCGTTGACACCGCGGTCGCCGAAGCCGCCGGGGACGCAGATCGCGTCCACGTCGCCGAGCACCTCCGCGGCGCCCGCCGGGGTCTTGCAGTCGTCGGAGGTGACCCACTTGATCTGCACGCGGGCCTTGTTGGCGAAGCCGCCGGCGCGCAGCGCCTCGGTCACCGACAGGTAGGCGTCGGGCAGGTCGATGTACTTGCCGACGAGCGCGACCTTGACCTCGTGGTCGGGGTTGTGGACGCGGTCGAGCAGGTCCTCCCAGACCCTCCAGTCCACGTCGCGGAACGGCAGGTCGAGCTTGCGCACGACGTAGGCGTCCAGGCCCTCGGTGTGCAGCACCTTGGGGATGTCGTAGATGGACTTGGCGTCGATCGCGGCGACCACGGCGGCCTCGTCGACATCGCACATCAGCGAGATCTTGCGCTTGATCGAGGTGGGGACCTCGCGGTCGGCGCGCAGGACGATCGCGTCGGGCTGGATGCCGATGTTGCGCAGCGCCGCGACGGAGTGCTGGGTGGGCTTGGTCTTCAGCTCGCCGGAGGGGCCGATGTAGGGCAGCAGCGAGATGTGCACGACGAAGACGTTGTCGCGGCCGACCTCGTGGCGGACCTGGCGGACGGTCTCCAGGAACGGCAGCGACTCGATGTCGCCGACGGTGCCGCCGACCTCGGTGATGACGACGTCGACGTCGTCGGTCGCCATGCGGCGGATGCGGTGCTTGATCTCGTTGGTGATGTGCGGGATGACCTGCACGGTGTCACCGAGGTACTCGCCGCGCCGTTCCTTGGCGATGACCTGCGAGTAGACCTGGCCGGTGGTGACGTTGGCCGAGCCGTCGAGGTCGACGTCGAGGAAGCGCTCGTAGTGGCCGATGTCCAGGTCGGTCTCGGCGCCGTCGTTGGTGACGAACACCTCGCCGTGCTGGAACGGGTTCATCGTGCCGGGGTCGACGTTCAGGTACGGGTCGAGCTTCTGCATCGTGACCCGAAGACCGCGCGCCTTCAGCAGCGCACCCAGGCTGGAGGCCGTCAGGCCCTTGCCGAGGGAGGAAGCGACACCCCCGGTGACGAAGATGTGCTTGGTCGTCATGGATTTGGGCGGCATCGCCAAGAGGGGGCTCCCGTGGTCGCGAGGTGAGGTGCGTCCGGCGCCGGCCACCATCGAACCGGAGGCTCTCAGGGGGCGCCGAAGCTGCGGTTTCGGGGCTCCTGATTCGCACAGGCAGACCACCGGTCCACGGGATACCAGCCTATCAGCGCCCGAGCCGGTCCGCCTCCGGCCACGCGGCGGGGGCAGCGACCGGGACGTTCGTGGGGCCCGTCACGTCGGCATCACCCCCGTTCACCCGTTCGGCCGAACCCCATTGTCCTCGAGCTGACGGGGATCACTAGGGTGCCGTCTTGTCTGCTCGGATCTCGATCACACCCCTGCCGAGCGGCCCCGCGAACGGCGTAACCCGTCCGCTTCCGGAATCATGGGCTGGACGCGGCGATCCACATCACCGGAGAATCCGCGACATCGCGCAATGCAAGCGCCCTTCGGGGCGGACGTGGCTGTTCGACTGGAGATGCAACGTGTCCGGGCGCATCGAGGATTACGCACTGATCGGGGACATGCAGACCGCGGCTTTGGTCTGCCGGGACGGGGCGGTGGACTGGTTGTGCCTGCCGCGTTTCGACTCCCACGCCGTCTTCGCGAGCATTCTGGGCACCGAGGAACACGGGTTCTGGCGGATCGGCCCGGCGTTCCCGGCCGGCGCCGAGGCCCCGCGCGCCACCCGGCGCCGCTACAGGGGCGACTCGCTGGTCCTGGAGTCCGAGTGGGACACCCCGCGCGGCACGGTCCGCGTGATCGACTTCATGCCGCCCCGCGAGAACCACGCACCGCAGATCATCCGCATCGTGGAGGGCATCAGCGGGCGCGTCCCCATGCGCTCCGCGCTGCGCATGCGCTTCAGCTACGGCCGGGTGGTGCCCTGGGTGCACCGGGTCGACGACCGGACCGTGGCCGTCGCGGGCCCCGACTCGGTCTGGCTGGACACCGACGCGCAGACGTACGGCAAGGACCTCACCACGTACTCCGACTTCACCGTCGGGCCGGGCGACCGGATGGCCTTCTGCATCAGCTGGCAGCCCTCGCACAAGGAGCCGCCGCAGCCGCCGGAGGCCGAGGAGGCCCTCGCCGCGACCACCGAGTTCTGGCGCGACTGGGTCGAGCAGTGCACGTACCACGGTCCCTACCGGGAGGCGGTGATCCGCTCCCTGATCACCCTCAAGGCGCTCACCTACGCCCCCACGGGCGGGATCGTCGCCGCGCCCACCACCTCCCTCCCGGAGGAGATCGGCGGGGTCCGCAACTGGGACTACCGCTACACCTGGCTCCGCGACGCCGCCATCACCCTGTCCTCGCTGCTGCGCACCGGCTACCGCGAGGAGGCCCGCGCCTGGCGCGAGTGGCTGCTGCGGGCGGTGGCCGGCGACCCGGAGAACCTGCAGATCATGTACGGGATCGCGGGCGAGCGGGAGCTCGGCGAGACCGAGCTGGACTGGCTGCCCGGGTACGAGAACTCCCGGCCGGTCCGTGTCGGCAACGGCGCCGCGGGCCAGCTCCAGCTCGACGTGTACGGGGAGGTCACCGAGGCCCTGCACCTGGGCCACATGACCGGCCTGGCGCGCAACGACTACGCCTCGCTGCTCCAGCTCAAGCTGATCCGCTACCTGGAGACCCACTGGGACCAGCCCGACGAGGGCATCTGGGAGGTGCGCGGCCCGCGCCGGCACTTCGTGCACTCGAAGGTGATGGCGTGGGTGGCCGTGGACCGCACGATCAAGCTGATCGAGAGCGGGGACGCGGACGGGCCGCTGGAGCGGTGGCGCGAGATGCGCGACGAGATCCACCAGGACGTCTGCGAGAAGGGCTACGACAAGGAACGCAACACCTTCACGCAGTCCTACGGGTCCAAGGAGCTGGACGCGTCGCTCCTGCTGATCCCGCAGATGGGTTTCCTGCCGCCGGACGACAAGCGGGTGATCGGCACGATCGAGGCGATCCAGCGCGAGCTGTCGACCCCCGACGGCTTCATCCTGCGCTACCCGACGGCGGGTGCGGAGGCGGGCGTGGACGGTCTGGAGGGCGACGAGGGCGCCTTCCTGGCCTGCTCGTTCTGGATGGCGGACGACCTGGCGATGATCGGCCGGGTCGACGAGGCCCGCCGCCTCTTCGAGAAGCTGCTGTCGCTCCGCAACGACCTGGGTCTGCTGGCGGAGGAATGGGATCCGAGGCTCCAGCGGCAGGTGGGCAACTTCCCGCAGGCCTTCAGCCACGTCCCCCTGATCGACACGGCCCTGCGGCTGACGGCGAGCGGGGCGTACGGGGGCTGACTAACCTGGAAGGGTCGTCTGCCCTTCCGCCTCTCCCGGAAGGGGGTAGCCATGGCTCCCCTCTCGAAGGCGGGCACGGCACTTGCCGAGCTCCGCGAGGACCTGTCCGGCGCCGTCCTGGTTCCGGAGGATCCGGGATACGACCAGGCCCGCGCCGTGTACAACGGGATGATCGACCGCCGGCCGGCCGTCATCGCGCAGTGCGAGAGTCCGGTGGACGTGGTGACCGCCGTGCGTTTCGCACGGCGGCTCGACCTGCCGATAGCGGTGCGCGGCGGGGGCCACAGCGTGGCCGGGATGTCCCTGAACGACGGCGGCCTGGTCGTGGACCTGCGCCGGATGCGGGAGGTGACGGTCCATCCCGGGGCCTCGGCCGTCCGCGTCGAGGGCGGCGCCACGATGAGCCATCTCGACCGGGCCTGCGAGCGGTACGGGCTGGCGACCACCGGTGGCCGCGTCTCCACCACCGGGGTCGGCGGCTTCGTGCTGGGCGGCGGCACCGGGTGGCTGGACCGCAGGTTCGGCCTGGCGGTGGACAACCTGCTCGCCGTGGACCTGGTCACGGCCGACGGGCAGATGGTGACGGCGACCGAGGAGGACCACCCCGAGCTGTTCTGGGGGCTGCACGGCGGCGGCGGGAACTTCGGCATCGCGACCTCGCTGACCCTGCGGCTGCACGAGCTGCCGGTCATGTCCGTCGCGTTCCTGCTGTACCTGCCGGAGCACGGGCCCGAGATGGTCCGTGCGTACCGGGACGTCATGGAGGACGGGCCGCGCGAGGCCGGCGGCGGCGCCCTCTACCTGACCGGCCCGCCCGAGGAGTTCGTCCCCCCGCACCTGGTCGGCCTGCTGCTGGCGGGGGGGCTGATCACGTACGCGGGTCCCGTGGAGGAGCTGCGCCGGCTGGCCGCGCCGCTGCTGGCGATCCCGCACGAGGCGGAGATGGTGACGGCCCTGCCCTACCCGGACCTCCAGTGCATGCTCGACGATCCGCCGGGCCTGCGGAACTACTGGTCCGCGGAGTACCTGACCGGGGTGCCCGACGCGTTCGTGGACGTGTTCTGCGCCCGCGCGGACTCCATGCCGGTGCCGAGCGGCACGCAGCACGTGGTGTGGCCCCAGGGCGGCGCGATCGCCGAGGGCCCGGCCGACTACCCGGTGTCGTTCCGGGACGCGCCCTGGGCGGTGCACCCGTTCGGCGCCTGGGAGGACCCGGCCGACGACGAACGCGTCCGCCGGTGGGTCAAGGACGTCCGCGCCGACGTCCAGCCGTGGAGCACCGGCGCGGTCTACCTCAACTTCACCGGGGACGAGGGCACGGACCGGGTGGCGGCCGGCCTGGGGCCCGAGAACATGCGGCGGCTGGGCCGGTTGAAGCGGGAGTACGACCCGGACAACGTCTTCCGCTTCAACCACAACATCACGCCCGCCTGAGGCCTACGTGAGGGCGGTGATCACCTCCTTGGCCGCCCGCTCCCCCTCGGTCGCCCCGCCTTCCATGAACCCCTGGAAGTCGTAGCTGCAGTGCTCGCCGCCGATGTGGATCCGGCCCTGCGCGGTGCCCTCGTACTTGGCGTACTTGTGCAGGTAGCCGGTCGGCCAGTACGAGTACGCGCCCAGCGCGTACGGGTTGCGGTGCCAGGCCGACACCTGGGCCTTGCCGTTCCAGGCCGCCTTGGTGCCGGGGAAGAAGGCGTCGATGCCGGTGAGCATCCTGCCCGCGAGGGCGCGTACGTAGGGGTCGGAGTCGGTGGCGAAGGGGGTCGCCGGGGTGATCGCGCCGGCCAGGGTGCCGCCGCCGTACTGGAGCAGGATGCCGCCGTTGCCCGACTGGACCTTGGTGGTGTCCCAGGTCTGCTGGACCTCGCTGTCGGTGAAGCAGTCCCCGGCGGAGACCCCCGGCCAGGGGCCCGTGCCGCGCCAGGGGCGGCTGGTGAACTGCATGTTGAGCTTGGTGCAGTAGCCCATGCGGGCGTCGCGCAGGAGGTTCTTCATCAGCGGGTCGAAGCCCGCGCCGGTGATGTCGATCCGCTGGAGGATCGGCAGCGGCAGGCACAGGATGGTGTGGTCGGCGACGACCGTCCGGGTGGCGCCCGCGTCGTTGAAGGTCAGCGTCTGGGTGCCGTCGGCGGAGACGCGTACGGCGACCAGCTCGCGGCCCATGACGGTCGAACCGGCGGGCAGCGCCTGGGCGATGGCGTTCGGCAGCTGGTCGTTGCCGCCGGTGATGTGGTAGCGCTCGTTGGACAGGCCCCACACGTTGAAGTTGCCCGGGTTGGGCTGGTAGCCCATCAGCAGGACCAGCGCGAGGGCGGACTGCTGATCGGTGTCGGCCCCGTACTCGACGTTGTACGCCACGTCGATGAAGCGGCCGAGCTGCGATCCGTGCCCGCCGGGGATGCGGGTCTCGATCCACTGGTGGATCGTCATGTTGTCGAGGGCGGTGCCGGCCGGGGTCGAGGAGTTCCAGGCGACCTCGCCCGCCTCCTGGAGGTCGCGGCGCAGAGCCTGGTAGACGGCGTTGAAGTCGACGTCCGCCTGCTCGCGCGGATAGTACGTCCCGTTGAACCAGAGGACCTCCTCCGCCCCGTTGGGGCCGCCGCCGAGGAAGTCCTCGGTCGGGAGGTTGAAGCGGCGGCACAGCTCGAGGATCTTCTTGTGGCTGGTGTCGATCAGCTCGCCGCCGATCTCGGAGGTCTGCCCGTAGGCCCACAGGGAGCGCTGGGTCCACATCCGGCCGCCGACGCGGCTCGGGTTGGCCTCGTAGAGCGTGAAGGGGACGCCCGCGTCCGCCAGGGTGAGGGCGGCGGTCAGGCCCGAGATGCCGGCGCCGACGATGGCGACGCGTGCGGGGCTGACGGGCTTCTTGTCGGGGGCGGCCTCCACGGCGTGGGCGAGTGCCGGGGCTGCCGCCGCCGAGGCGACGGCGGTGCCGAGGCCGAGCGCGGCGGCGCGCCCCAGGAGCTGGCGGCGGGTGGAGCCGCGGACCTCGGCGACGGGCAGGCCGAGCCGGCGGGCGGCGGCGTGTTCGGCGGCGAGCCGGCGGAGCGCGTGCATGAGCGGCGTACGGGCCATGGCGGTGGCTCCTTCTCAGACGTTCGCGGCGGAGGGGGCGGGCTCGTCGGTGCGTTCGGCGGCGTCTTCCAGGACGACGCGGCCGATGATCTCGTAGCGGGCGGGGGCCTTGAACTTCAGCCACAGGCCGAGTCCGAGCCCGCCGAAGAAGACGGTCCCGACGATCCACGGGATCAGGGTGAAGAAGAAGGAGTCGGCGGCCAGCCCGGCCGCCGTCTTCATGTTGACCAGCAGCAGGACGACCACGGCGGCCATGGCGATGCCGCCGATCAGCGGGGCCGTGAAGGTCCGGAACCAGTGCCGGTCCTCGGGGTGGTTCTTGCGGAAGTAGCCGATCACCGCGAAGGAGCACAGCGTCTGGACGATGAGGATCGCCATGGTGCCGAGGATCGCGAGCAGCGTGTACAGGTGGATGTACGGATCCTGCCCGGTCAGCCAGAACAGCGCGACCAGGCCGGTGGCGATGGCCGTCTGCACCATGGAGGAGATGTACGGGGAACCGTGCTTGGGGTGCGTACGGCCCAGGCCCGGGTGCAGGAAGCCCTCGCGGCCGATGGCGTAGAGGTAGCGGGCGGCGCACTGGTGGAAGGCCATGCCGCAGGCGAAGGAGCCGGTGAGCAGCAGCCATTGGAAGGCGTCGACGGCCCAGGCGCCGATGAAGGTCTGGGTCGGGGCGAAGAACAGGTCGAGCGGGCTCGCGGAGGCGGAGAGCTCCACGGACTTGGTGAGTCCGTTGCCCGCGATGGTCATCCAGGAGACGTAGATGTAGAAGAGACCGACGCCGACGACGGAGATCAGGGTGGCCTTGGGGATGACCCGCTTCGGGTCGCGGGACTCCTCGCCGTACATGGCCGTCGACTCGAAGCCGACCCAGGACCAGAAGGCGAAGAAGAGGCCGAGCCCGGCGGAGGCGCCGGTGAAGGCGTTCTTGGGGTTGAGGGGTTCGACCGGGATGCCGTCCGGACCGCCGCCCGCGATCAGTACGGCGGTGGCGACGGCGAAGA
The DNA here is from genome assembly GCF_040612195.1 of Streptomyces sp. NPDC006450. Lineage (NCBI taxonomy): Bacteria > Bacillati > Actinomycetota > Actinomycetes > Kitasatosporales > Streptomycetaceae > Streptomyces > Streptomyces sp. NPDC006450. The sequence goes on from NZ_JBEXPT010000166.1 coordinate 8,860, forward strand.
GCACGGCGATCTCTGCGATGAGCATCACGCCCAGGGCCTTGGCCGTGAGGTTGATGTCGAAGTGCGCGAGAGCCGCGGTGATCGCGAGCATGGCGACCGCGTAGACGATCCAGGGCAGGTCTATGCCGAGCTGGTCGTGGACGGTGGTCTTGGTGAAGTAGGAGAAGACGCCGACGATCGAGGCCTCGAAGACGATGTAGGCGAGGACCGCGAGCATGCCGGAGGCCATGCCGGCGATCCGGCCGAGGCCGTGCGAGATGTATCCGTAGAAGGCTCCGGCGGCGGTGATCCGCTTGGCCATGGCGACGTAGCCGACGGCGAAGACGGTCAGTACGGCGGTCGCGAAGAGGTATCCGGCGGGGGCGCCGATGCCGTTTCCGAAGCCGACGGCGATGGGAAGGTTGCCGGTCATCGCGGTGATGGGAGCGGCGGTGGCGACTGCCATGAAGACGACACCGATCAGGCCCACCGAATTGGCTTTCAGCCGTTGGACCTGGGGTGCGCCGCCGCCGGTGCTGCTATCCGTGCTCATGGCTCCTCGTTCCTGTCGTGAGGGCGCTCACTCTCGCCCCGCGTGACGTACACCACAATCGGCAGTCGGTCCGATAATCGCCTTATGGAGACGACGAGTTGTCGGGCCGGACGGGGGTAGATGGAACCCCGTAACCGCTCGGTGATGTGCACGGAACAAGAGCCCCGGTAGCGTCCGGCATATGGACAATCAGGGCGGGATCACGGTTCAGCGGGCACTTGAGCTGCCGGGGCTGCGCGGCGGGCTCCCGGAGGTGGTGGCCTGCGCCGACCGGCTGGGCCGGACCGTGCGCTGGGTGCACGCCGGCGAGGTCCCCAACATCGCCTCCCTGCTCAAGGGCGGCGAGCTGCTGCTGACCACCGGCCTCGGCCTCGGCACCCGCCCGGCCGAGCAGCGCGCCTTCGTACGCCGCCTCGCGGACCGCGGCATCGCGGCGCTGGTCGTCGAGCTGGGGCCCCGCTTCACCCGGCTCCCGGCGACTCTGGTGGAGACGGCGCGGGCGGTCGGTCTCCCCCTCGTCCAGCTGCACCGGGAGGTCCCCTTCGTGACCGTCACGGAGGAGGTCCACACCGAGATCGTCAACGGGCACTACGCACTGCTGCAGCGGGCCGAGGAAGTCCACCGGCGCTGCACGGAAGCCCTGCTCGACGGCGGCGGGATCCCCCAAGTGCTCCACATCCTGGCGGACTTCACGGCGAACCCGGTCTTCCTGGAAACCCCCGACGGCCAGTTGCTGTACGCGGCCGGCCCGGGCGCCGGGGACGCCGCGGCGGACCCGCTCCAGGTCTGGGAGGGCCTACGGGGCCAGCGCGACGCGGAGCCGTCCGGCAACGCCGTGGTGGTCGACGTCCCGGGCGGCGGCCGCGGCACGGGCTCGGTGCGGGCCCGCTTGGTCCTGCTGGGGGTGTCCGCCCCGCTGCTGCCCGTGCACCGGATGGCCGCGGAACGGACGGCCGGCGTACTGGCCGTCGTGCTGATGCAGGCCCGTCAGGAGGACGAGCTGGCCGCGCGCGGCCGCGGCGACTTCCTCACGGACCTCGCGGAGGGACGCATCTCCGCGGAGGACGCCCCCGCCCAGGCCCGCGTCCTGGGGTTCAAACCGGGCCCCGGCCCGCTCCTGCCCATCGTCATGCGGCTGGCCTCGGACCTGGCCCCGTCGGGGAACTGGGCGGTCCTGGCCCGGGCCGTCCTGGAGGAACTCGCCTCCGTCGGCGTCCCGGTGCTCCTCGGGGTCCGCCCGGTCGAGGGCCGGGTCCCCCTCCTCGTCTCCCTGCGATCCGACGCCGAGCGCACGACGGTGGCCGACCGGGTCGCGGCGGCGCTGCGGGCCGGAGTGGAGCGGGCGGGCCTGGACCGTGCGGGGGCCTCGCCGGCGGTGGTCGTCGGCGTCTGCGGAAGCTGGGCGGCCGCCTCGGCGGGCCTGCGCCACGCGGCCGAGACGGCCACCGCCGCGGGCGG
>NZ_JBEXPT010000167.1:0-10540 GCF_040612195.1 Streptomyces sp. NPDC006450
GCGGGGCCTGCGCCTCGGCGCGGGCGCGCAGCGCGCACTGCGCGGCGAGCCGGTCGCGGCCGGCGAACAGGGCGCGGGAGAGGGCGAGGGCGGTGCCGCGCTCCTTGGCGGAGAGGTAGCGGTTGCGGGAGGACAGCGCGAGCCCGTCCGGCTCGCGCACGGTCGGTACGCCGACCACCTCGACCGGGAAGTTCAGGTCGGTCACCATGCGCCGGATCAGCGCCAGTTGCTGCGCGTCCTTCTGGCCGAAGAAGGCCAGGTCGGGGCGGGTGAGGTGGAGCAGCTTGGCGACGACGGTCAGCATGCCGTCGAAGTGGCCGGGGCGGGTGGCGCCTTCGAGGCGGCCGCCCATCGGGCCGGCGCTGATCCGGACCTGGGGGTCGCCGCCCGGGTAGACCTCGTCGACGGCCGGGGCGAACACGGCGTCGGCGCCGGCCTCTTCGGCGATCGCCAGGTCGGCGTCGAGGGTGCGGGGGTAGCGGTCGAGGTCCTCGTTCGCCCCGAACTGGAGCGGGTTGACGAAGACCGTGACCACGACCTGGCCGGTGGGACCGACCTCGGCGCGGGCGGTGCGGACCAGGGTGGCGTGGCCCTCGTGGAGGGCTCCCATGGTCATGACGACGGCGCGGCGGCCGGCCGCGGACCCGGCCGCGGCGGCGGCGCGGGGCAGGCGGTGCAGTGCGTCTGCGGTGTCGAGGAGGATCACAGGTCGCCGCCTTCGCGTCCCTCGGGGCCGGGGCCCGGGTCGATGCCGGTCGCGCCGTCGGCGAGTACCCCGAGGAGGTCCTCGGCCAGTTCGGGCTTGAGCAGACCGTGCGCGAGGGCCCGGTCGGCGGTCGTACGGGCCATCGCGAGGTACCCGGCGACCGTGCCCGGGGCGTGCTTGCGCAGCTCCGAGACGTGCGCGGCGACGGTACCGGCGTCACCGCGGGCCACCGGGCCGGTCAGGGCGGCGTCACCGGAACGCAGGGCGTTGTCGAGGGCCGCGCCGAGGAGCGGGCCGAGCATCCGGTTCGGGTGTTCGACGCCCGCCTTGGCCAGCAGTTCCATCGACTGGGCGACCAGGGTGACCAGGTGGTTCGCGCCGAGGGCGAGGGCCGCGTGGTAGAGCGGGCGGTTCGTCTCGGCGATCCACTCGGGCTCCCCGCCCATCTCGATGACCAGGGCCTCGGCGGCGAGCCGCAGCTCGTCGGGGGCCGTCACCCCGAAGGAGCAGCCCGCGAGGCGCTGCACGTCGACCTCGGTGCCGGTGAAGGTCATCGCGGGGTGCAGGGCCAGCGGGAGCGCGCCCGCGCGGCGCGCGGGGTCCAGCACGGCGACCCCGTACCGCCCGGAGGTGTGGACGAGGAGCTGTCCGGGGCGGACCGCGCCGGTCTCGGCGAGGCCCTCCACCAGGGACGGCAGGGCGTCGTCGGGGACGGTCAGCAGCACGAGGTCGGAGGCCTGGAGGACCTGCGCGGGGGACACGACGGGCACGTCGGGCAGCATCCGCGCGGCGCGGCGTCGCGAGGCGTCGGAGACGCCGGACACGGCGACGGGCCGGTGCCCGGTCTGCTGCAGGGCGCGGGCCAGCGCCGGGCCGACCCTGCCGGCTCCGACGACACCGACGGAGAGCCGGGCGGGGCGCTCCGCCTGGGGGGCTGTGTTCACGCGGGGGAGGCCTTCCGTTCCGTTCCGGTCCGCGGGGGGTACCGGACGATACGTCGCCATGCTAGCCCCTGGTGTGCGGGCCGGTCGGCGATGATCGGGGCATGAACCAGGACACGGAGCGGGCGGTGGCCGCGGCGGCGGCGGAACGGGTCGCGGGGGCGGGCGCCGAGCCGGGCTCGGCGCCGGGCGCCGGGTCGGGCGGGCGCACGGGCGTGGAGCGGATCGCGGAACCGGACGCGGCGGCGGAGCGGGCCACGGGGGCGGAGCGGATCGCGGAACCGGACGCGGCGGCGGAACGCGCGGCGGGAGCGAGCCCGGCCGGACCGCGGGGCACGGGCGCAGCCGGAGACCGGGCGGCCGCTCGGGTGACGCCCGAGGCCGGGGCACCGGGTGCGGAACGGACCACTGACGACGTGACGGACGACATGTCGGCGCGGATGGTGGCCGCGGGGCGGGCGGCCGGGCGGAAGCTGTCGAACAGCCTGCGGGAGGCCACGGTCGGGGAACTGCTGGCGGAGCTGGGCGGGATGGCTGCGGACCCCGACGAGCCGGGCGACATCTACGGCAACGGGGTGGTGGAACGGCTGGAGCGACGGGTCGCGGAGCTGCTCGGCACCGAGGACGCGGCGTTCTTCCCGTCCGGGACCATGGCCCAGCAGATCGCGCTGCGCTGCTGGGCCGGCCGGACCGGGAACCCGGTGGTCGCGCTGCACCCGATGAGCCATCCGGAGCGGTGGGAGGGCGGTGCGCTGTCCGTCGTCTCGGGGCTGCGGACCGTCCACCCGACGGGCGAACCGCGCCAGCCGACCGCGTCCGAGCTCGCCGAGCTGCCGGAGCCGTTCGGGACGCTGATGCTGGAGCTTCCGCTGCGGGACGCGGGCTTCCTGCTCCCGACCTGGGAGGAGCTGTCGGCCCTGGTGGACACCGCCCGGGAACGGGACGCGGTGGTCCACTTCGACGGGGCCCGGCTGTGGGAGTCGACGGTCCACTTCGGCCGGTCGCTGGCGGAGATCGCGGCGCTGGCGGACTCCGTGTACGTCTCCTTCTACAAGTCCCTCGGGGGACTCAGCGGCGCCGCCCTCGCCGGATCCGCGTCGCTCGTGGCGGAGTCGAAGGTCTGGCGGCACCGGTACGGGGGCCAGATCTTCCGCCAGTTCCCGGCCGCGCTGTCCGCACTCGCCGGGCTGGAACGGGAGCTGCCGCAACTCCCCGCCTACGTGGCCAAGGCGCGCACGGTGGCGTCCGCGATGTCCTCGGCGCTCGCCGCGGCTCCGGAGGTGCCCTGGTTCCGGGTCCACCCGGAGGTCCCGCACACCCACCAGTTCCAGGTGTGGCTCCCGTACGACGCGGACCGCCTCACGGAGGCGGGCGTCCGGCTGGCGGAGGAAACGGGCACGGTCCTCTTCCGCCGCTGGTCCCCCGACGGCCCGCCCGGCCTGTCGGTGACGGAGGTCGAAGTCACCCGCCCGGGCCTGTCCTGGACGAACACCGACGTCACCACGGCAGTCGCAGACTTCGTATCCCGCCTGTAGCGAATCCGGACGGGGGCCGGGGACGGGGGCGCACCCACAGCCGGACACCGCCCAGAACCCGGCCCCGCCGGTGGCGCAGGGGCCCGGGGGCCGGTCCCCTGCAACGGCCGCCGCATCCGCCGGGTGGCCGAAGCAGGCGCGGCCTGGCAAGCGCGAGGGCCGCGCGACGGCAGAATGATCCGATGAGCGTCACCATCGACATCACCGGGCTCCCCGCGGAGCGGATCGGCTTCGCGCCGTCCCCCCTCGCAGAGCTCTGCATGGCGTTGCACGCGCTCTCCCAGCCCGGCCATCACCCCGGGCTCGCCTCCTGGACCTCCACCACCGCGGCCGCCCTCGACCCCGACCTCGCGGACCGGCTGCTGGAGGGCGATTTCATGTGGCGCAGCTCCTTCGCCGACATCTTCATGGCCTTCGCCGGGATTCCCGGCGGCTCCGGCCTGCCCGCCGCCGGCCTCGCCGCCGAGCTCGACGTACTCGACCGGCTGGACGACGAGCGGTTCGTGACGGCGGCCCTGGAGCACTGCCGGCTGGCCCTCTACAACGACGGCGCAGGGCCGTCCCCGCTCGCGGATCCTCTCGCCCGGGCGAAGGCCCTGGAGACGGCCTCCGCACGCGGGCCGCAGCAGTTGGCCTTCGCCGTGCGGGTGCTGGACGACACCGCAGGTGTCCGGGTCTGGCTGCGCCGGCTGATGGAGGACTGCGACGAGGCCTTCTTCGCGGAGACCTGGCGCCGCATCGAGCCCCGTCAGAGCGCGGACGTCCGGCACAAGGCGGAGCTGCTGCGCCGCAAGGGGCTGCCCGCCGCCCTGAAGGAGGTCTCCTCGGCGCTGAGCGTCGACGAGCGGCTGACCACGATCACGGTGGACAAGATGGTCCACGGGGCAACGACCGCCACCGATGCCCGAATAGGTGACGGCCTGCTGTTCGTGCCCACGAACTTCGGCTGGCCCCACCTGCTGGTCCTGCACGCCCCCGGCTGGCGCCCGGTGATCCACTACCCGCTCGGCTCGCCCGAACTGGCCTCCTCCCCGGGGTCGGTGGAGCTGCTGCAGCGGCGCATGGAGGCCCTGGCCCATCCGATGCGGATGATGCTGTGCCGCAATCTGGCGCGCGCTCCCTACACGACCGGCGAACTGGCGGCCGCGCACGGGATCACCGCCCCGGAGGTCTCCCGCCATCTGGCGGTGCTGAAGAGGGCCGGGCTGATCCAGACCCGCCGCCAAGGGCGGTACGTCCAGCACCAGCTGGACCTGGCGGCGGTCGCGCGGATCGGCTCCGACTTCATCGAGGGCATCCTGCGGTAGGCCCCCGGCGGCCCGCTGGGCGCGACCTGGCGCGGAGAGCGGGCACTGGCTTGTTTTCGACGGCTCAGATGCTCCGATATACGGATTTCACAAACCGGAATCAGTGAAAAGTCTGGCCATGGCCGCCACTTGGTGTCTAACGTGCGTCCACCGCTCCCCCTACTCGGCGCAACGCATCTGACCTGCGTCCGCATCCGCGGCCCCGCACCCCTGTACGCCCCAGCCCAGCCGCCGTACGCCCCACGCCACAAGCCATACGCCACACGCCATACGCATGCGCACGCGCATCTGCCGTGGAAGGACTTTCATGCCCTCACGCCGTATAGCCGCAGCCACCGCCGCCCTGGCGGCCGCTGCCCTCGTCTCCCCGCTGCTCCTCGCCGGACCCGCCGGAGCCACCGGCAGCCCGCAGAGCGACGCCGCCCGGGCTGACGCGCTGGCCCGAAAGCTGGTCAAGGACTCCACCGGCAAGGGTGCCAACAACCACCTGAAGGTCTTCCAGGCCATCGCCGACCACAACAAGGGCACCCGTGTGGCGGGTTCCAAGGGTCACGTCCAGTCGGCCCAGTACGTCGAGCTCGTCATGCGCGCGGCCGGGTACAAGGTCACCAAGAACGAGTTCGATTTCGTGTACGTCGAGACGGTCGCCGAGACCCTGAAGGTCAACGGCGCGGCCGGCCGCGACGTCCCGATCAAGCTGATGACGTACACCGCCAGCGGCCCGGCGAACGGCGTGACGGCGCAGATCGCCGCCACCCCGGTCGACGCCGACGGCACCAACGGCTGCGAGGCCGCCGACTTCGCCGCGGGCACCTTCACCGGCAAGATCGCGCTGATCAAGCGCGGCGGCTGCGCCTTCGCCGTCAAGCAGCAGAACGCGGCGACGGCCGGCGCGGTCGGCGCGGTGATCTACAACAACGCCGCGGGCGCCCTGAACGGCACCATAGGGTCGGCGGACGCGGGCAAGATCCCGACCGGCGGCGTCACGCAGGCCGAGGGCGAGCGGCTCGCCGCGGACGCCGCCGCGGGCCCGGTCGAAGTCACCCTCGACATCCGCGAGCTCCGCGAGGACCGCAAGACGTACAACGTCGTCGCGGAGACGCGGGGCGGGGACGAGAACAACACCGTCTTCCTCGGCGCGCACCTCGACTCCGTCGCGGCGGGCCCGGGCATCAACGACAACGGCTCCGGCTCTGCGGGCATCCTCCAGGTGGCGCAGAACCTCGCCCACAGCCAGTACAAGATCAAGAACAAGGTCAAGTTCGCCTGGTGGTCGGCGGAGGAGTTCGGCCTGCTCGGCTCCGAGGCGTACGTCGCCGGGCTGACGGACGAGCAGAAGAAGCAGATCAAGCTCTACTTGAACTTCGACATGATCGCCTCGCCGAACGCCGCGTACTTCGTCTACGACGGCGACGACTCGGACAAGGTCGGCGCGGGCCCCGGCCCGGAGGGCTCGGCTCAGCTGGAGAAGGGGATCAACGACTTCCTCGACTCCAAGAGCATCCCGCGCGAGGGCACCGACTTCTCGGGCCGCTCGGACTACGGCCCGTTCATCGAGGTCGGCATCCCCTCGGGCGGTACGTTCACGGGCGCCGAGGGCATCAAGACGCCCGAGCAGGCGGCGAAGTTCGGCGGCCAGGCCGGGGTCGCGTACGACGTGAACTACCACGGCAAGGGCGACACGATCGCGAACATCGACCAGAAGGCGCTCGACATCAACGTCGACGTCATCGCGGACGCGGTGGGGCACTACGCGTTCGACCTGGCGCCGCTGGGTCGTCCCGTCGTCTCCGAGCCGAGCAACGGCGGGGGCAGCGGGGGTGGCCTCCACGAGGGCCACGACCACGACCACGCCACGGAGTAGTCCGCACGGGGCGGGTGGGGGGCTCGGCCGCTGCGCGGCTCCGGGTCCCCTGCCCGCCCTTCCTCCGTTCCCCGGGCCGCGCCCGGAACCATGGCCGGGTGCGGCCCCGTTCCCGGGGCCGGCCCCGGGACCCCAGGTCCCGGCCCCGCTCCTCGAACGCCTGAGTGGCCGGTTTTCCAGCCCGCCGGCCTTCACGTGTGCAGGCCTACCCCGGCCAGGGGGCCACCCCGACCGGCTGGACGAGCCAGCCGAAGTCGCCGAGCCCGCCCCGGGCGGTGAGTTCCGCCGCCTCGCCCGCCCCCGACAGGGCACGGACATACGCCGCCGGGTCGGTGGAGGCCAGGGCCAGCGGCGGCCGCGCCCCCGAGACCCCGAGGGCGGCCAGCGCGTCCCGCTGCGTCAGCAGCACCGCCCCCGGCCCCGCGCACGCGTCGAGCGCCACGTGCGCGGTGACGTCGCAGCTCCCGTCCGGCACGGGGGCGGTCTCCCGCCCGGCGCGGAATCCGGTCAGCGTCCCGAAGGGCGGCCGGGCGTCCCGGGTGTGGGCGTAGTCCACCGCGACCGCGAGCCCGCGCTCCACGGTCCCGACGGCCGCCGCCCAGGCTTCGTCGCGCGTCCGGCCGATCTCCGCCCGGCCCGCACCCGCGCCCGTGCCCGCACCCACGTCCGCCCCCGCAGCCGCTTCCGGCCACCACCGCTCCAGCCAGGCCCGGTCCGGCCCGTCCAGGGGGCCGCCCGGACTCTCCGTACCGTCCCGCGCGACCTCCACGTAGCGGCCGTCCTCGGCGAGGTCCAGGGGGACGTTGTCGAGCCACTCGTTGGCGAAGAGCAGCCCGCGGGTCCCCGGGGGCGGCTCGCTCACCCACCGGATCCGCCCGTCGAGCCCGGCGGGCCGCCCCGCGCGCTCCACCCCGTACGGCAGCACCCGCGCGGCCGTCTCCGGCGGCAGCGCCGCCAGCACCCCGGCCAGCAGCTCCCCGCGTCCGGCCCCTACGTCGACCAGGTCCAGCTCCTCCGGGCGGCCGAGCTCCCCGTCCACCCACAGGAGCAGCCGGGCCACGGCCCGCGCGTAGAGCGGCGAGGCGTGCACGGACGTGCGGAAATGGCCTGCGGGGCCGGGCCCGCCGGGGCGGACGTAGAAGCCGTCGGGGCCGTACAGCGCCCGCTCCATCGCCGTGCTCCAGCGGACCGGACCCGCCTGCTCCGTGCCTTCACCCTGAGTGCTCATCGGAGAAAGGTTATGGTCGCCTCCACCTCCGGTAGTACTCGCCCGTCGCACGGATCGCCCCTCTGGTTGACTCCAGCACCTATCGGCTGTCCCTACTCTGGGTTACGTGCAGCGCTTCTACGATTTCCTCCGCAGACACCCGACGGGCGTCGACAGCTTCTGGGCTGTCCTCTTCTTCGGGTTCTCGATGGCCATCGTCGCCTCGGAGCACCAGAGCACCGGCTCCGCGCTGCTCGCCACCCCCTGCGTGATCGCGCTGAGCACCGCCGTGGGACTGCGCCGCAAGCAGACCGTGCCGGTGTTCTGGCTCACCGTCGCCACCGGCCTGTACCAGCTGGCCATCGGCGCGGAGGTGAGCTTCTACGACTTCGCGATGCTCGTCGTCCTCTTCACGGTCGCCGCCGCCGACGTGCCGCGCTGGGTCTCGCGCAGCGCGCTCGGCTGGGGGCTGCTCGCTTCCCCGCTCTACTTCCTGCGCGTCGGCGTGGACAAGAACTCCTCCACCACGGACAGCGCGCTCTTCGTCGTGTTCATGATGATCCCGTTCGCCCTCGCCTGGGTGATGGGCGACTCCCTGCGCACCCGCCGGGCCTACTACGCCCAGCTCGTCGAACGCAACCAGCGGCTGGAGAAGGAGCGCGCGGCCCAGGCCCAGGTGGCCGTCGCCGCCGAGCGGGCCCGGATCGCCCGCGAGCTGCACGACGTCGTCGCCCACAACGTCTCGGTCATGGTGGTCCAGGCCGATGGCGCCGCCTACGTGATGGACGCGGCCCCCGAGCAGGCCAAGGAGGCCCTGCAGACCATCTCCGGCACCGGGCGCCTGGCCCTCGCCGAGATGCGCCGGCTGCTGGGCGTCCTGCGCACCGGCGAGCCCCAGGAGTCCGAGGACTACGTGCCGCAGCCCGACGTGGAGCAGATCGAGGTACTGGTCGAGCAGGTACGGGCGGCCGGGCTCGCGGTGGACTTCGAGGTCGAAGGCGCCCCGCGCAGGCTGCCCAGCGGCGTGGAGCTGACGGCGTACCGGATCGTCCAGGAAGCACTGACGAACACGCGCAAGCACGGCGGCCCCACCGCGAAGGCCAGCGTGCGGCTCGTCTACTTCGACGACGGGCTCGGCCTGCTCGTCGAGGACGACGGCCGGGGCGCGGCCCGCGAGCTGTACACGGACGGCGGCGCCGACGGCGCCGGACACGGACTGATCGGCATGCGCGAACGCATCGGTATGGTCGGAGGCACCCTCGACGCGGGCCCCCGGCCCGGCGGCGGCTTCCGGATCAGCGCTCTGCTCCCCCTGAAGAAAAGGTGACCATGTCCTTCCCCACCGGCCCCTCCATCCGCGTGATGCTGGTCGACGACCAGGTCCTGCTGCGCACCGGCTTCCGGATGGTGCTCGCCGCACAGCCCGACATGGAGGTCGTCGCCGAGGCCGGCGACGGCCTGGAGGCGCTGGAGGTGCTGCGGGCCACCAAGGTGGACGTGGTCCTGATGGACGTCCGCATGCCCCGGCTCGACGGGGTCGAGGCGACGCGCCGCATCTGCGAGCCCGAGGAACACCCCAAGGTCATCATCCTGACCACCTTCGACCTCGACGAGTACGCCTTCTCGGGCCTGAAGGCGGGCGCGAGCGGGTTCATGCTCAAGGACGTCCCGCCGGGCGAGCTGCTGGCCGCGATCCGCTCGGTGCACAGCGGGGACGCGGTCGTCGCCCCTTCCACCACGCGCCGGCTGCTGGACCGGTTCGCACCGATGCTGCCGTCGACCTCGGCGGAACCGCGGAACAAGGACGTCGAACGGCTGACGGAGCGCGAGCGCGAGGTCATGCTGCTGGTCGCCCAGGGCCTGTCGAACGGCGAGATCGCCGCCCGCCTGGTCCTGTCGGAGGCCACGGTCAAGACGCACGTGGGCCGCATCCTGACCAAGCTGGGCCTGCGCGACCGGGTGCAGGTCGTGGTCCTGGCGTACGAGACCGGGCTGGTCCGCGCGGGCGGCGGCGGGGCGGCGTAACCCACCCCTGCGGCGGGGCGGGCTCGCCTGCCGCCGCCCGGCGGGGCGACTCAGAAGCGCTGCACGAACTCGCACGTGCCCGGGACGACGGCGTCGAGCGTGGCCGAGTCGGCCAGCAGCATGTCGAAGTCGCCCGCGTTCTCGCCGCAGTTGACCCGGTCGAACCCGCCGTTGCGGCTCAGGATGGTGTCGTTGCCGCCGCGCCCGTCGAAGGTCAGGGTCGTACCCGGGGAGGCGTTCCAGCCGTCCGAGTCGGTCAGCCGGTCGGCGGCGCTGCCTCCGACAAGGATGTCGTCGCCCTCCCCGCCGACGATGTCGCTCGGAATCGCGGTGTTGTTGGTGGCCACGTCGTCCCGGTCACCCATCGACGCCTGGATACGGGTCACCGTGCCCGCCGAGCCGCAGCGGACGGTGTTGGCATTGCCGAACTGGACACAGCCGGGGCCCGGGGTCAGCGGGTTCGCGGCGTCGGTCACGGTGAGGAACCCGCTGGTGACGCTGAAGGTGACGTTGTTCGACTCCCCGGGCAGTGCGGCGAAGTTGATCTGGCTGCCGCTGCGCATCACGAACGCGGGGGCCGCGGACGCGGGGCCGGCGAACGCCAGCGTCAGCGTGACGGCGGCCAGGGCGGGGGCGGCGATGCGTGCCGTGCGGAGGATGTTCATGGGTGCTGTCCTTCGGTTGCCGATTGCGGACCGGATCGAGGGCCCGTCGGTCATCAGCGCTACCCGGAGCAACCGTCAGTTTCATATCATCTACCCGCAGTTACCTCGACTGCCCTACCCAAGCGCTCGTCCGGCCGCCTCCGAGCGGAGTACCCCGGCGCGGCGCCGCCGGACGCCGGACCGCGTCCCCCTCCGCCCCGGGCCGTCCAGCCCCTGCCTCAGGTCATCCAGCGGTCCGGGCGGGCCGCGGCCCGGGAGGTGCGGGAGCGGGCCGCCTGGGCGTGGAGCAG
>NZ_JBEXPT010000168.1:0-10454 GCF_040612195.1 Streptomyces sp. NPDC006450
GGCCGCGCCCGTGGCCAGGTACGGCATGGCGCGGGTGAGTGCCGTGGCGACACCGGCCGCGCCCGTGGCCAGGTACGGCATGGCGCGGGTGAGCCGCGCGTCGTCGGAGACGGACAAGGCCCCGTCGTCCAGCGGGAAGGTCCGGTCCAGCTCCTGGTGGAGCAGCAGGCGGCCCGCCTCCAGGTAGCGGGGCTCGTCGGTGTCGCGGGACAGGCGATGGAGGAAGAGGGCGAGCCCCGAGCGGCCGTGCAGCAGGCCGCGGGCGTCGTGCTCGCCGATGTGCGCCTGCAGGTCGGGGGCGCGCAGCAGGCCCTCGCCTGCCGCGGCGGCCCGCTCCAGGTGGCTGCTCTCCCCGGTCAGCCGGTGCAGGGCGAGCCAGCCCATGCCGACCCCGGCCCGCCCGCCTGCCAGCGTGCCGCAGGAGGCGGTGAGCGGGTGGTCGTCGGCGTCCCGCAGCAGGTCGACGGCCTCGTCCCGCAGGCCGAGGCCGGCCAGTACCCGGGCGATGCCGGCCGAGCCGAGGAGCAGGCCGGGGGACAGCGAGTCGCGCTGCGCCAGTGTCTCGCGGCGCAGCCGCTCGCGGATCTCCTCCGGCACGGCGGCCCCGGCGCGGTGCAGGGCGTGCACCACCCCGGCCGTGCCGTAGGCCAGGCACAGGTTGTTGGTCCGCAACGCCTCGGGCGAGGGCGGGAAGACCCACTCCGGCCGGTCGGCGTCAGCCATCTCCAGCAGCCCCGCGGTCACCTCCTCCGCCAGCCGGGTGAGCCGGCCGCGCGGGTCGGCGTCCAGCTCGGCGGGGGAGGGCAGGCGGTCGGGATCGGCCCGGTCCTCCGTGAGGTGGAAGGCGGTGGCCCGCTGCCACAGGTCCTGGGGCGGAGCCACGTCCGCCAGGTCGCGGCGCAGCAGCGCGAGGTTGGCGGGTGCGCGCTCGGCGATCTCGTTGAAGGGGGCCAGGAAGGCGAACGCGACCGCCGACATGCCGTACCGGTCCTGCAGCAGTGGATCGCTGTCCGCTCGCAGCACGCCGGGCGGCGGCGTGAATCCCGGGGTGCCCATACCGGAGGGTGCCGCGGACAGCGCCGAGGCCGCCTCGAAGTCCACCAGACGGACCCCGCCCGAAGGCGTGACCATGACATTGCCCAAGCTGAGGTCACCGAACCGGTAGCCGGCTGCGTGCAGCCGCGCGAGCGAGGCGTCCAGCGCGGCCAGCAGGCGCCGGCACGCCTCGTAGTACGCGGCGACGGACTCGGTCGTACGGTCGGCGCGGGCCAGCGGGGAGGACCGGCTCAGCCAGCCCACCAGCGGCTGCCCGGCGACGTACTCCGTGACGAGGAAGTCGTGCTCCCACTCCGTGAAGTGGTCCAGCGGCTCCGGGCCCACCCCGGGCGCGGCCGCGTGCAGCTCGCGCAGCACGCCGTACTCGTGCCGCAGCCGCTGCTGCGCGTCGGTCCCGTCGAAGACCAGGCCGTTGTGGGCGCGGGCCTCCTTGACGAAGACGGTGCGGCCGGTCCGCCGGTCCCGGGCCAGGTAAGTGCCGCCCGCGTTGCTCAGGCGCACCGCGCGGGTCACCTCGTAGTCGCGGATCAGGATCGGGCCCGTGTGCGGCTGCTCCTCCTGCTCGACGAAGGGGTCCGCGATCCCCGCGGGCAGGTGGAAGGCGGGCAGCCGCAGGTCCGCGACCTCGCGGCCGGACCCGTCGAGGACCAGCCCCTCTCGGGTGCCGTCGGCCCGCAGGCGGCTGCGGCCGCCGAAGGAGCCGTAGCGGTAGTGGACCGTCCGCGAGTCGCGGAAGCGGCGGTCGGTGAGGACGTACGGCCCCTCCTCCCCGTCGAGCGCGTCGCGCAGGCGCTCCAGCAGCCGGCGGGCGGTCGCCGTGTCCGGCGGGTAGGCGGCGCAGAACTTGCCCGCCTGGGCCCGCCCGGCGTGCTTGTGATGGAGGAAGAGGAAGAAGAGACGGGCGCGCAGGTGCTTGAACGGCACGCCTTCGGAGAAGCAGATCCCGGCGACCGTGTCGAGCACGTGCTGCGCCCGGTCCAGCCGTGCCGACACGTGGATCTTCCAGCCCTGCTCGGCGAGCCCGGTCCGCGAAATGTCCCAGGCCGTCCAGATGCCCTGGTCAGTGCCGCACAGGCCCGGCGGCACCACGCCGGGAGCGAAACGAGGCCCGGGGTCGGCCACGCTCGGCAGCGGCAGGTAGTACTCCCGGTCCGCGAGCGCTTCGCCGAAGCCTTCGAGCACGGAATCTCCTCGCAGGGTGGTGAGGGGCGGCCACGCAGGCCGCGCCGGACGCCGGGACCGGTGACGGGGTCGTACCCACGACACACCGGCTCGAACGTGCGACCGGTGATGTCCTGGCGGGGTGTCGGTGGCTGGGCAGGGGCACGTCGAAGTGTCGCCGTCGGCGGTCGAGCCGTGGTGGTGCGCCGCACGTGCTCCTACCTGGCAACAGGCGCCGCAATTCGATCGACCGGGCCGCCCAGGCTGCTCGGCGCCTCCGTCGACGCGCTGGTGCGCGAACGGTTCCTGGTGCTCGCCTTCCTTGCCCGCCCCTCCCCGCCCCTCCCCGCCCCTGCCCGCCCCTGCCCGCCCCGCCCCCGTCGCCGGCGCGGGGGTGCGGTCATCGGCACGGGAGCCGGCGGCGGTCACCCGCAGGCGGCGGTCAGCGCGGCGGTGAACTCCCCTGCCAGTTCGGTGATGACGGGGAGCTCGAAGGCCCGCGCGTTGTACTGCAGCCAGCACCGCAGGCCGCCGTCCGGCTGCTCGACCACGGTCAGCTCGGGCACGCCCCGGTCGCCGCCCGGCAGCGGCCAGGGGACGGTGCTCCCGCGCGGGAGTTCCCAGGGCCCGCAGGCCAGGCCGGGCAGTTGTGCGGGCGCCGCCCACGCCTCGTAGCGGAGCCAGGCGGCGAACGGCACGGACGGGCTGAACTCGGCGAACGGGTACAGCTGGTGGTCCAGTGCCTCGCTGTGGACCGCCCGCAGCCGGTCCACCAGCTCGGCGAAACCAGGTCCGCCGCTCGCGTCCACCCGCAGCAGCAGCGACTGGACGAAGCAGCCCACCGTCCGCTCGGCGTCAGGGCGCGGGCGGCCGGGCACCGGGGTCATCACCACCAGGTCCGGACGGCCGCTGCGGCTCGCCAGCAGTCCGGTCCAGGCCGCCGTGACGGCCAGGAAGGGCGTGGCACCCAGCTCGGCTGCCCGGGCCCGCAGGGCTTCGGTCACCGGCGCCGATATCTCGAACTCGTGTGCCTGGGTGAGTACTTCCTCCACGGCACGACGCCCGGCGAACTGCTCGACGGCCTCCGGCGCCCCGGCCAGCGCGGCCCGGAAGTGGGCCCGGGAGGCGGGCCAGTGCGCGTTCGCCCAGTCGACCAGCTCCTCGTAGCCCGGGCCCGGGCGGGCCGGCGGGGCCGACCGGCCCCGCCGCAGCGCGGAGTAGAACACCCCGAGGTCGGCCAGCAGGACGCCGATCGACCAACCGTCGGAGACCATGTGGTGGACCGCGACCAGGACCACGTGGTCGGCCTCCGACCGGCTGACCACCAGGAGGCGCGCCATCGGGTCCCGGGCCAGGTCGGTGAGCCGATCGCGTTCGGCCAGCAGCAGGGCGTCCACTTCCGCGTCCGTGGCCCCCGGGGCCTGGGTGAGGGTGATCCGCACCCGGGGCTCCTCGTCCAGGACCGCCCGCACGACCCCCTCACCCGCAGCCTCGAACCGGGTCCGCAGCGCCGGATGGCGCCGGACCACCTCGGTGAGCGCCCGGCCCAGGGTCTCCGGTTCCAGCCGGTCGGCGACCCGGAACAGCGCCGTCACCGCGCCGGCGTCCCGCCCGGGGGCCTCGGCCATCCAGCGGAAGAAGTTCTCCTGCTGCGAGGTGAGCGCGACGGCGTGCGGCTGGGCACGGAGCGCGGCCAGGTAGGGCGTCACGGTCTCCGTCCCGGCGGACGCTCCGCCGGGAGCGGTCTCCCGCCGGTCGGGATGGTCCACCCACACGGCCTGGGACCGCAGCGAGGGCCGCTCGAAGACCAGGGCGGTGCCCGCCCGGACCCCGAACTCGCCGCTGATGCCGTTGGCGAGCTGGACGGCTCTGAACGAGTCGCCACCGAGCGCGAAGAATTCGGCGGCCACGTCGGTGACCGGCCGGCCGAGCAGGCGTCGCCAGAGTCCGGCCAACCGCAGTTCCGTCGGGGAGGCCGGGGCGACCGCGGGACCGGTGGAGGCCGCGGGCGCGTCGAACAGCGGGCGGAGCAGGTGCTTGAGCACCTTGCCGCTCGGATTCCTGGGCAGGTCGCCGGCGAGCAGGATCCGGACCGGCAGTTCGGGCCGGCTCAACCGGGCGCTCAGGAACAGCCGGAGCTCGTCCAGGTCCAGGCCGTCGGGCCCGGCGACCACGACCGCCACCGGGACGGCGCCCATCACCGGGTGCGGCAGCCCGAGCGCGGCGGCGTCGGCGACGTCCGGGTGCTCGTGCAGCACCTCCTCGATCCGCAGGGTGGAGACCTTCAGCGCACCACTCTTGATGACGTCGCTCTCCCGGTCGACCAGGTACAGGTAGCCGTCCGGGTCGAGGCGGCCGAGATCACCCATCCGCACCCAGCCGTCCCGGAAGACCCGGGAGCTCTCCGCAGCGGCCCCCAGGTAGCCGCGGGGCGGTCCGGGCTGGCGCAGCCAGACCTCGCCGACCTGCCCGGCGGACAGCGGCAGCCCGTCCGCGTCGAGGATCCGGACGTCACGGGGGTCCGCCGGGCGGCCCAGGGAGCCCGGGCGGAGGGCGTCGACCACGGTGGAGATCTGCGCGGGCGAGGCCTCGGCGGAGGTGTAGGTGTTGACCAGGGTCGCGCCCGGCAGCGCGGCGGCCAGCGCGGCCGCCACCGGTACGGGCAGTGCGGCGGCGGAGGAGTTGACCAGGCGCAGACTGCTCAGGTCGTACCGCCGGGCGGTGCCCGCGTTGACCAGTTCGATCGCCATCGAGGGCACCAGGAAGGCGGTGCCGATCCCGAACTTCTCGACCGCGGTGCCGAACTGGTCCGCGTCGAAGCGCGGCATGCTGAGCAGGGTGGGCGCGGCGGTCAGTGCGCTCAGCAGCATCACCTGGCCCGCGTTGGTCCCGATGGGAAAGGCGTGCAGGGCGTGCCGCGAGTGCGCGTAGGCGCGGCGGCGGGGGTGGGTGGTGAAGCCCGCGGTCAGGTTTCCGTGCGCGGCGAGCACGCCCTTGGGCGCGCCGGTGGTCCCCGAGGTGCCGATCACCTGGGCCGGGTCGGCGGGTCCGACCCGGTGCGGCGGGCCGGCCGGCGGCTCGGGGTGAGCTGCCAGCAGGGCGTCCAGCCGCAGGTCCACCAGCCCCGGGATGGTCGGCGGATCGCCCTCGCGCTCGCCCTCACCCCCGCCCTCCCGCAGGAGCGTGCCGGCTCCGGCCAGGGCGGCCAGGGCGGCGGCCTCGGACCCGGACAGGTCCTCGCGGACCGGGACGGGGACCCCGCCCGCGTACTGGACGGCGAGGAAGCCGACGGCGTACCGCTCCCAGTGCGCGTTGGAGAACCGCAGCACCACCCGGTCGTGCGGTGCGACCCCGGCGGCGGCCAGCCCGACGGCAGCGCGCAGCGCCTCCTCGCGCCAACGGCGGTAGCTGAGTTCCCCGCCGCCGACGACCTGCAGCGCCACGTGGTCGGGGTGTTCGGCGGCCCGCGCGTCGAGGAGATCCGGCACGGTCGTCGCGGCGGGCGGCACGGTGGTGGTGATGGCGAGCTCCGGTGTGATTCGGGGGACGGAGGACGGACGAGAGGGCGGGAGGGAGGCGGTCGGGCAGGCGGAGTCAGTCCAGCCGGCCGGCCGCCTCCTCCTCGCTGAGGGCATCGATCTCCGCGATCAGCAGGGCCTCGATCCGGGCCGCCAGGGCGGCCGGGGTGGGGCTCGCGAAGACGTCGCGGATCGACACGTCGAGACCGATGCCGGCCCGGATGCGGGCGGCGACCCTGGTGACAAGGAGCGAGTCCCCGCCGAGGGCGAGGAAGTCGTCCAGGACGCCGACCCTCGGTACGCCGAGCACCTCCTGCCAGAGGTCGACCACCAGGGCCTCCGCATCGCTGCGGGGCGCCAGGTACCCGGCGGCGGTGCCCGCCGGGTCCGGGTCGGGCAGGGCCGTGGTGTCGAGCTTGCCGTTGACGGTCAGCGGGAGGGTGTCGAGGAGCACCAAGGCGTCCGGCACCATGAAGGCCGGCAGCCGCAGGGCCAGGTACTCGCGCAGTTCGCCCGCCTGAGGCGCGGCTTCGGACCGCTGCCCGGCGGCGGGCCGCAGGACGGCATAGGCGATCAGCCGACGGCCGTCGCGGACCACCACGGCCACCCGTCCGACCGCCGGGTGGGCGGTGAGGGCGGCCTCGATCTCGGCGGGCTCGATCCGGTACCCGCGGATCTTCACCTGGCCGTCGAGGCGGCCGAGGAACTCCAACTGCCCGTCGGTGCGCCACCGGGCGCGATCGCCGGTGCGGTACATCCGGTCGTCCGGGGCGCCGGTGAACGGATCCGGGAGGAAGGCCTCCGCGGTCAGGTCGGGCCGGGCCAGGTAGCCGCGTGCGAGGCCGTTGCCGCCGATGTACAGCTCGCCCTCGGAGCCGGCGGGCAGCAGCCCGCCGCGCTCGTCCAGGAGGTAGAGCCGGACCCCGGGCAGCGGGCGGCCGAGCGGCGGACGCCGCTCTGCGGCGGGCCCGCGGCCCGGGCGGGCACCGACACGGTCGCCGGGGCCACCGGCGAGCTCGCCCGCCGTGACGATGACGGTGGCCTCGGTCGGGCCGTAGGTGTTGACCAGCCGGACGGCGTCGCCGTGCCGCTCCCGCCACTGGGCGAGGGTGACGGCGTGCGCCTCGGAACCCCCGAGGACCACCAGGCGCAGCGCCGGCGGCCACGGGGTCCGGTCCCCGAGGGCCACCAGTTCCTGCCAGTACGCGGTGGGCAGGTCGAGTACGGTGACGGACCGCCCGGCCTCGCTGCGCAGCAGGTCGGGCAGCATCCGGCCGCCGCCGGGCAGCAGGACGACGCAGGCGCCCGCGTTGAGGGCGGGCCAGATCTCCTCGGCGTGGGTGTCGAAGCCGATGGAGGCGAACTGCACGATCCGGTCGCCCGGCCGGAGCCGGTACCCCTCCGGTCCGGCCATCCACCGGACGCGCCCGGCCAGAGCGGCGTGCTCGATGGCGACGCCCTTGGGAGTGCCGGTGGAGCCCGAGGTGTAGAGGACGTACGCGAGGCCGTTCGGGGCGCTCCCGGGCAGCGCCTCCCCGGAGGGCCCCGTGCTCCCGGACTCGATGCCCGGGGGCCCCGCCGGCCCGGCCCCGTCCCCGGTCCCGGTGTCCAGATCACCGACGCCCAGGTCCCGAACGCCCGGGCCCCGGACGTTCAGGACCGGGACGCCCAGGTCCGGACGCTCGCCTCCGGTGAGCAGCAGGACGGCGTCCGCCTCGCCGAGCATCAGCCGCTGGCGATCGGCCGGGTGCGCGGGGTCGAGCGGCAGGTAGCCGGCGCCGGCCTTCCAGATCGCCAGCAGAGCGGTGACCAGTCCGAAGGACGGCTCGATCCGGACTCCCACCGCACGGCCGGCCACCGGGCCCAGCCGGCGGGCCAACTCATTCGACGTCCGGTCGAGTTCGGCGTACGTGAGGACGCTGCCCGCACATTCGAGAGCGGGTGCGTCGGGGCGGATGGCGACCTGGTCGGCGAAGCCGCGCAGGATCGGGGGGACGTCCTCGGCGACGGCGGGTCCGGCGCCGAGGGCGAGGAGCGCGGCGCGCTCCTCGCCGTCCAGCAGCCAGTCGCCGTGGAGCGGGACCTCAACGTCCACGACGGCTCGGGCGAGCAGGTCGCGGACCCGGCGCGCCAGGGCTTCGACCGTGGCGCGCTCGAAGAGCTCCCGGTCGAAGCAGAACGAGAGCGTCATGCCGCCGTTCGGAGTGCGCCAACTATCCAACAGCAGATCGGTCTTGGCCCGGTCGAAACCGGAATCCATGCTCGCCGTCCGGACGCCCGCGGGCAGCGCGGTCCGCTCGTCGTCGCCCGCCGCCTCGTACTGGCTCTGGTGGACGAACACCGCCTGGTAGAGCGGGCCGACGCCCGGCAGCACGGGCAGTGCCAGTTCGGCGGCCACCCGCTCGAGCGGGACGTCCTGATGGGTCAGCGCGGCCATCGTGGCGGATCGCACCCGGCGCAGCACCGTGCGGAAGCCGGGCTCGCCGGTGAGGTCCGCACGAATCACTCCGGTACGGGAGAAGTAGCCGAGCAGGGCCTCGTGGGCGGTCTCGTTGCGGCCGGCCAGCGGAGTGCCGACGGCGAAGTCGTAGCAGTCGGTCCAGCGGGCCAGCACGAACTGGTAAGCGGTCAGGAGCACCATGAACGGGGTGCAGCGCTGCTCGCGGGCCAGGGCGTCGAGTCCGGCGACGAGGTCGGGCCCGAGGGCGAGATCGGCGAAACCGGCCGGGTGGGAGGGATCGACGGGCCTGGGGTGGTCCAGCGGCATGCGCAGGGCGCTCACGCCGGCCAGTCGCCCGCTCCAGTGGCGGACCGCCTCCTCGGCTGCGCCGCCGTCCAGCCTGGTCCGCTCGGCGAGCGCGAAGTCCCCGAACTGGAGCTTGAGATCCGGTAGTTCGGCCGGACCCTCGCCGATCTCCTCGCGGTACAGCGCGAGCAGCTCGCGCCACAGCACGGTGAACGACCAACCGTCGGAGACGATGTGGTGGACCACCACGCTCAGGGCGTGTTCGTGCTCGCCGGCGCTGACCAGGACGGCCCGGAGCGGCGGGCGCTCGCCCAGGTCGAAGGGGGCGTTGGCGAAGGGGGCGCAGGCCGCCGTGAAGGACTCCTCCGCGGCGTCCGGTATCGGGACCAGGGTGAGTACGACATCCCGTACGGGCTCCACGAGTTGCACGGGATGCTCGCCGTCGAGGGCGAACCGGGTGCGCAGCACCTGGTGCCGCGCGGTGAGCCGGGTGAGCGCCGCGCTCAGCGCCCGCGGGTCGATCGGCCCGCTCCAGCGCCGGTTCAGGTACATGTTGAAGCCGGCGTCCTGCGGGTCCAGTTGCTGGAGGAACCAGAGACGGCGCTGCTCGTCGGTCAGCGGATGGCGGGCGACGGGGGTCGGGGAGGTCATGCGTTCCTCTCGCTCTTCGCGCGGGCCTGCAGGGTTTCCAGGCCGATGAGGTCGTCGGACTCGGCGTCCGGGACGTCCCGGTCGAAGTGGGCCAGGACGGGAATGCAGAGGCTGATCAGGACCAGTGCGGCCATCGCGAGGCCGAACACCAGGTAGAGCAGGCCGATACCGCGCCCGTCGCCGGTGCCGATCAATGTGCCGACGCTGGAGGCCAGCGCGCCGCCTTCGTCCATCAGGGGCTGGAGCAGCTCGGGGCCGGCCGGGGCGACCAGGGCGAAGCCGATCGGGAGGGTGGACCAGGCGACCAGGGTGTTCACCGCGATCACCCGGCCGTGGAAGCGCATCGGCACCTTGGTCTGGATGACCGTCGCGTAGATGCCGTTGAGCAGGGCCAGCCCGTAGGTCATGCCGAAGGCGCCGGCGGCGACCACGGTCACCGAGGGCCTCAGGCCGGTGACGACGCATGCGGCGGCGAGACCGAGCGTGGCGAACAGGACTCCGCGCAGGCGCATCCGGCGCGGGCCTCCCCAGACCAGCAGGGTGAGGCCGCCGAGGACGGCGCCCAGGCCGGCCGCGGTGGAGACCCAGCCGGCCGCGGCGGTCGAGGAGAAGGAGAGCACCAGCGGGGTGATGAGCAGGAAGAGCGGCGAGAGGAAGATGTTCAGCGCCGCGAACCAGAACAGCATGGCCCTGAAGTGACGGCTTCCGAGAGCCCGTCGGAAGCCCGCGCGGATCTCGGCGCCGACGCCTTCCCGGCGGGTGGCGGCCATCACGTCGGGGAAGCGCACGGCCAGGGTGACCCCGGTGGCGACCAGGTAGCTGACGACGTCGAAGACCAGGATGCCGCCGAGGCCGATCACGTGCAGGATGCCGACCGCGATCAGCGGAACGAGGAACTGGGCGAGGCCGAGTGCCATCTGGACCACACCGTTGGCGCGTCCGAGGAAGCGTTTGGGCACCAGCTGCGGCACCGCCGAGCCCCAGGCGACGCGCTGGAAGGCGAGCGCGGCGGAGAGCAGGGAGATCATCACGTAGCAGTGCCAGATCTCCAGGGAATCACTGAGGTAGAGCGCCAGCAGGGCCGCCTGGGTCAGGCCTGCCGCGACATCGCCCCACAGCATCACCCTGCGGCGGTCGCCGCGGTCGACGACGGCGCCTGCCAGCGGGGCGACCACGATGCCGGGCACCAGGCCGAAGGCGGCGAGCATGCCGAGTTGGAACAGCGAGCCGGTCTGCAGGTAGATCCAGATCGGCAGGGCGAACTCGGTGAGCGCCGAGCCGATCATCGAGAGCTGCTGGCCGGTGGCTACGGCCAGGAACCG
>NZ_JBEXPT010000169.1:0-10365 GCF_040612195.1 Streptomyces sp. NPDC006450
GGCCGGCCCGCCGGGCCGGCCCCGCGGGTGACCCATGGCCTGCACCGGACGGTTCCGGGCGGAACCCGACCCCTCGTAGAGCCGGGACGGCAGTCGATGATCACGCCCCGGTGAAGAAAGGAATCACCCGATGTCGCCGTCGAAGCAGCGCGCCGACGCACCGCAGGTGTCGCCCTCGGTCGAGGCGTTCCTCAACGACCCCGAGCACGTGGGCGTGCTCACCACCGTCAGGCCCGACGGGACGCTGCACACGGCGCCCGTACGGTTCACCTGGGACGGCCCGGCCGGCCTCGTCCGGGTCATGACCGTCGTCTCCTCGCGCAAGGCGCGCAACCTGCTGTCCGACCCCGGCGGCCGGGTGGCGATCTGCCAGGTGCAGGGCTTCAGCTGGGTCACGCTGGAGGGCGCCGCCACGGTGGTGCGCGAGCCCGGGCGGGTGGCCGAGGGAGCCAAGCGGTACGCCAAGCGGTACTGGTCGGCGCCACCGAACCCGCCCGGCCGGGTGGTCATCGAGATCGAGGTCGACCGGGTACTGACCCTCAACACCTGAGCCGTACCCGCGGACCACCGCGGTCCCGGCACCCGAACGCGCGGCGGCAGCCTCCCCGGCTGCGCCGCGCGCTGCGCGTACCGCGTACCGCGTACCGCGCGTGCCTACGCGGCCGGCGGGGGAGTGCCGTCCGCCCACAGCAGGCGGAAGGACAGCAGGGTCAGCCGCCACCCGGCAGGGGTGCGCAGGGCCTCGCCGTTGACGAAGGTGCCTGTGGTGAACAGCGGGGCGAGCACGCCCTGCGGCGGGACGTGGCGCGGGTGGTGCACCTGCGTGGAGACCAGGTTGGCGCGCAGGGTGGCCCGGTCCCCGTCCAGGACGACCACGGCCGGGGAGCCCAGGTGCTGGGTGGCGGCGAAGGCCGACAGCGCCTTGCGGTGGAACGCGGCCATGCCCTCGGTGCCCTCGTGCCGGCTCATCGGCGGGAAGGCCACCACCGCGTCCGGGGTGAACAGCTCCGCCGCCCAGGCGTCGTCGAGCTCCTCGTCGTCGAGGGAGACCAGATAGCGGTTCAAAAGGGCCGCCACAAGAAGGCTTGCGGTGCCGGATTCCTCGAGGATTTCGGTGGAGGTCATCCTTGAGAATGCGCCTGGCACGGCCCGTCCGGGCAAGCCCGCCTGACAAAGATCTGACATTGCGGACGCTTTTCTGTCATTGATTGTCGAAGGTCTGTATCAATGACTCTTTACGCCCCGCACGGACCCTCTCGATACTGGCCGAACACCAGTGGGAAGAGGCGGGATGAGCACCTTTGATGTAGATGCCATTGTTGTGGGGGCCGGGCCCACCGGACTCATGCTCGCGGGCGAGTTGAGGCTCAATGGAGCCTCGGTGCTCGTCCTTGACAAACTCGCCGAGCCAATCAGGGAATCCCGGGCGCTCGGCTTTTCTGCGCGGACCATCGAGGAATTCGCCCAGCGCGGCCTGATCGCCCGCTTCGGCGAGGTCGGCGTCATTCCGGTCGGCCACTTCGGCGGCGTCCCCCTCGACTACCAGGTGCTCGAAGGCGGCTCGTACGGCGCCCGCGGCATCCCGCAGGCCCGTACCGAGGGCGTCCTCGGCGGCTGGGCGCGCGAACTGGGCGCCGAGATCCGCCGCGGCGTCGAGGTCACCGGCCTGGCCCAGGACGCCGAGGGCGTGACGGTCACCGCGCAGGGCGCGGACGGCACCCTCACCCTGCGCGCCCGCCACGTGGTGGGCTGCGACGGCGCCCGCAGCATCGTGCGCAAGCTCGCCGGCATCGACTTCCCCGGCACCGAGCCCGCCATCGAGCTGCGCTTCGCGGACGTGGCCGGCGTACAGCTGCGCCCGCGCTTCAGCGGCGAGCGCGTCCCCGGCGGCATGGTGATGGTCATCCCCATGGGCCCGGACCGCAGCCGCGTCATCTACTTCGACCGGGCCGAGCCGCTGCGCACGAGCCCCGAGGCGATCACCTTCGAGGAGGTCGTCGACTCCTGGCGGCGCCTGACGGGCGAGGACATCAGCGGCGCCACCCCGCTGTGGGTCAGCTCCACCACCGACAACAGCCGCCAGGCCACCGAGTACCGGCGCGGCCGGGTCTTCCTGGCCGGCGACTCCGCGCACATCCACCTGCCCATCGGCGCGCAGGGCATGAGCGCGGGCATCCAGGACGCGGTGAACCTCGGCTGGAAGCTCGCCCTGGACATCCAGGGCAGGGCGCCCGAGGGCCTGCTCGACACCTACCACGCCGAGCGGCACCCGGTCGGGGCCCGGATCCTGACCAACACCCTCGCCCAGCGCATCCTCTACCTCGGCGGCGACGACATCACCCCGATGCGCGAGGTCTTCGCCGAGCTGGTCGACAACCACGAATCGGTCCGCCGCCACCTCGTCGGCATGGTCACCGGCCTCGACATCCGCCACGACGTCGGCGCGGGCGACCACCCGCTGCTCGGCCGGCGCCTGCCCGACCGCGACCTCGTCGTCGACGGCGAGAAGACCTCGGTCTTCGCGCTGCTGAACGCCGGCCGCGCCGTGCTCATCGAACTCGGCGGTGACCACGGCCTGGGCGAGGCGGCCGCCGGCTGGGCCGACCGCGTCGAGGCGGTCCGCGCCGACCAGCCCGACTGCGACGCCCCGGTGGACGCCATCCTCGTCCGCCCCGACGGCTACGTCGCCTGGGTCGCGCCCGCGGGCGCCGGCCGCGAAGGCCTCACCGACGCCCTCGCCCGCTGGTTCGGTCCCGCCAACTGAGCGCGCCCTCCGTACCGCTCCGTCCGTACCCTTCACAGGAAGCGAAGAAGAATGCCTTTCATCTCCCTCGAGGACAAGCACCTGACCGTCCTCAACCTCTTCACCACCGACGCGCCTGAGAAGCAGGACACCCTGGTCGGCGAGATGACGAAGATCGTCAACGCGGCGACGTACGAGGGCTGGATGAACAGCACCGTGCACGCCGGCGTCGACAGCCTGGGCACCCTCAACTTCATCCAGTGGCGCAGCGGCGAGGACCTGGAGAAGCGGTACGAGGGCGAAGAGTTCAAGCACCGCACCCTCCCCGTCTTCGGCGAGATCACCACCTCGATCAAGCTGCTCCAGAACGAGGTCGCCCACACACTGACCTCGGCCGCCCTCGGCGGCAAGGTCGAGGTCGGCACGCACCGCGACGACTACACCGTCCTCGGCGTCCACTCCGTGACCGACGACGGCCAGGACGAGGCCATCGACGCCCTCGGCAAGGGCCAGGAGTTCCTCGCCGAGGTCCCCGGCTTCCGCTCGCACGTGGTCCTCAAGGGCCTGCGCGCCCGCGGCCTGGACGGCAAGTTCGTCGTCTCCTACGCGCAGTGGGACAGCAAGGAGGCCTACGACGCCTACCGCGACCAGGCCCCGGAGCAGCAGTCCGCCGAGCGCCAGAAGGCGCAGGGCCGCATCAGCGCCGTCTCCACCGAAGCCCCGTACATCAACACGTACACCGTGGTGCACTCCCGCGCCGCCGGGGAGTGACCCGGCGCGCCTTCCACGGCGCGACGGGACCGCAATGCCCCGGACGCCCGGCACCCCGCTCGGGGAGCCGGGCGTCCCGCGTACGTGCCCCTATCCATGAGAAGGCGCGCGGTGCACCCGCTCCGGCGGAATTCGAGAATCCCCCGTGCGGCGCGCTATCGCCAGGCGGGACCGTCGAAGCCAGTGGCGAATTCAGGCCGCCACGCAGCCGCGTCTGCACCGCGCTCTCCCGCGCACACGCTGAGGAGCCAAACCGTATGCACAGCACGTTGATTGTCGCCCGGATGGCAGCAGCCTCGTCCGCCGATGTGGCAAAGCTGTTCTCCGAATTCGACGCGACGGACATGCCCCAGCGCATGGGAACGCGGCGCCGCCAGTTGTTCTCGTACCGGGGCCTGTACTTCCACCTCCAGGACTTCGACGAGGACAACGGCGGCGAGCTGATCGAGCAGGCGAAGAGCGACCCGCTCTTCGTCGGGATCAGCCAGGACCTCAAGCCCTTCATCGAGGCCTACGACCCCAAGACCTGGCGCTCACCGGCCGACGCGATGGCCACGCGCTTCTACAGCTGGGAGGCGTCCGCGTGACCCGCAGACGCGTTGTCATCACCGGAATCGAGGTGATCGCCCCCGGTGGCGTCGGCAAGGAGAACTTCTGGAACCTGCTGAGCGAGGGCCGCACCGCCACGCGCGGGATCACCTTCTTCGACCCCTCGCCCTTCCGCTCCCGGGTGGCCGCCGAGGTCGACTTCGACCCGTACGCCCACGGGCTGACCGCGCAGGAGGTGCGCCGCCTGGACCGGGCCGCGCAGTTCGCCGTGGTCGCCTCGCGCGGCGCGGTCGCCGACAGCGGCATCGAGCTGGGCGGAATCGACCCGCACCGCATCGGCGTCACCGTGGGCTCCGCGGTCGGCGCCACGATGAGCCTCGACGAGGAGTACCGGGTCGTCAGTGACGGCGGCCGGCTCGACCTCGTCGACCACTCCTACGCCGTCCCGCACCTCTACAACCACATGGTGCCGAGCTCCTTCGCCTCCGAGGTCGCCTGGGCCGTGGGCGCCGAGGGCCCCTCCACCGTGGTCTCCACCGGCTGTACTTCCGGCCTCGACTCGGTCGGCTACGCCGTCGAGCTGGTCCGCGAGGGATCGGCGGACGTGGTGATCGCCGGCTCCTCGGACGCCCCGATCTCCCCGATCACCATGGCCTGCTTCGACGCCATCAAGGCCACCACCCCCCGCCACGACGACCCGGAGCGCGCCTCGCGTCCCTTCGACGGCACCCGCAACGGGTTCGTGCTGGGCGAGGGCACCGCCTTCTTCGTGCTGGAGGAGCTGGAGAGCGCCAAGAAGCGCGGCGCGCACATCTACGCCGAGATCGCCGGCTACGCCACGCGCTCCAACGCGTACCACATGACGGGCCTGCGCCCCGACGGCCTGGAGATGTCCGAGGCCATCAACCTCGCCCTCGGTGAGGCCCGCCTGAACCCCGAGGCGATCGACTACATCAACGCGCACGGCTCGGGCACCAAGCAGAACGACCGGCACGAGACGGCCGCCTTCAAGCGCAGCCTCGGCGACCACGCCTACCGCACGCCGGTCAGCTCCATCAAGTCGATGGTCGGGCACTCGCTCGGCGCGATCGGCTCCATCGAGATCGCCGCGTCCGCCCTGGCCATGGAGTACGACCTCGTACCCCCCACGGCCAACCTGACGACGCCCGACCCCGAATGCGACCTCGACTACGTACCGGTGACCGCGCGGGACCAACTGGTCGACGCGGTCCTCACGGTCGGCAGCGGATTCGGCGGCTTCCAGAGCGCCATGGTGCTGGCCAGCCCTGAAAGGAGCCTCGTATGACCGCGTCGGTGGTGGTCACCGGCCTCGGCATCGCCTCCCCCAACGGGCTGGGCGCCAAGGACTACTGGTCGGCGACTCTTGGCGGAAAGAACGGCATCGGCCGGATCACCCGCTTCGACCCGTCGAGCTACCCCGCGCGCCTGGCGGGTGAGATCCCCGGCTTCGTCGCCGAGGACCACCTGCCCTCGCGCATCCTGCCGCAGACCGACCGGGTCACCCGGCTCGCGCTGGTGGCCACGGACTGGGCGCTGCAGGACGCCGGCGTCGACCCCGAGAAGATGTCCGAGTTCGACATGGGCGTCATCACGGCCTCGGCCGCGGGCGGCTTCGAGTTCGGCCAGGGCGAGCTGCAGAGCCTGTGGAGCCGGGGCAGCCAGTACGTCTCGGCGTACCAGTCCTTCGCCTGGTTCTACGCCGTCAACAGCGGCCAGATCTCGATCCGCAACGGCATGAAGGGCCCGGCCGGCGTCGTGGTCAGCGACGGAGCCGGCGGCCTCGACGCCGTCGCCCACGCCCGCCGCCAGATCCGCAAGGGCACCGCGCTGATCGTCACCGGAGCCGTCGACGCCTCCATCTGCCCGTGGGGCTGGGTGGCCCAGCTGTCCACCGGCAAGCTGTCGACCAGCGACGAGCCCGCCCGCGCCTACCTGCCCTTCGACCGCGACGCCCGCGGCTACGTCCCCGGCGAGGGCGGCGCGATCCTCATCGCCGAGGACGCCGACGCGGCGCGCGCCCGTGGCGCCCGCATCTACGGCGAGATCGCCGGCCACGGCTCGACGATGGACCCCCGGCCCGGCAGCGGCCGCGAGCCCGGCCTGCGCAAGGCCATCGAGCTCGCCCTCGCCGACGCGGGCGTCGACTCCGGCGACGTCGACGTCGTCTTCGCCGACGGCGCCGGCGACCCCGCGCTGGACCGCATCGAGGCCGAGGCGATCAGCGCCGTCTTCGGAGCCCGGGCCGTCCCGGTGACCGTGCCCAAGTCGATGACGGGACGCCTGTACTCGGGCGCGGCCCCGCTGGACCTCGCCGCCGCCTTCTTCGCCATCCGCGACGGGGTCATCCCGCCCACCGTGCACGTCGACCCGTGCCCGGACTACCCGCTCGACCTGGTCCTGGGCCAGCCGCGCCCGGCACCGGTGCGCACCGCGCTGGTCCTGGCCCGCGGCAACGGCGGATTCAACTCCGCCATGGTCGTGCGCGCCGCCGACTAGGGGCGGCCCGTCCGCACGTACGCCACCACCCACGCAGCATCATCATGAAAGGGACTTCCACCATGGCCACCAAGGCGTTCACCCTCGACGACCTCAAGCGCATCCTGAAGGAGGCCGCGGGCGTGGCCGAGGGCGTCGACCTGGACGGCGACATCCTCGACACCGAGTTCGACGTGCTCGGCTACGAGTCCCTCGCCCTGCTGGAGGCCGGCAGCCTCATCGAGCGCGAGTGCGGCATCTCCCTCGACGAGGAGGCCGTCAACGACGCCCACACGCCGCGGACCTTCATCGACGTCGTCAACTCGCAGCTCGCCCCGGCCAAGGCCGCCTGAAGGGATCGGGACATGACCCAGAACTCCACCCCCAAGGTCGCCGTCGTCACCGGCGCGACCAGCGGCATCGGCCTCGCCTCGGCGCGCCTGCTCGCCTCGCAGAACCACAAGGTGTTCATCGGCGCCCGCAACGCCGACAACATCGCCGCCACCGTCAAGGAGCTCCAGGACGAGGGCCTGGACGTGGACGGCGCGGTCGTCGACGTCCGTGACACCGCCTCGGTGGACGCCTTCGTCCAGGCCGCCGTCGACCGCTTCGGCAGCGTCGACGTCGTCGTCAACAACGCCGGCCGGTCCGGCGGCGGACCGACCGCCGACATAGCCGACGAGCTGTGGCAGGACGTCATCGAGACGAACCTCAACAGCGTCTTCCGCGTCACCCGCGCCGTGCTCACCATCGGCGGAATGCGGAACAAGGGCCGCGGCCGGATCATCAACATCGCCTCCACCGCGGGCAAGCAGGGCGTCGTCCTAGGCGCTCCGTACTCCGCCTCCAAGCACGGCGTCGTCGGCTTCACCAAGGCGCTGGGCAACGAGCTGGCCCCCACCGGCATCACCGTCAACGCGGTCTGCCCCGGGTACGTCGAGACCCCGATGGCCCAGAAGGTCCGCCAGGGATACGCGGCCGCCTACGACACCTCGGAGGACGCCATCCTCGAGAAGTTCCAGGCGAAGATCCCGCTCGGCCGCTACTCCACCCCGGAGGAGGTCGCCGGCCTGGTCGGCTACCTGGCCTCGGACACCGCCGCCTCCATCACCTCGCAGGCGCTCAACGTCTGCGGCGGCCTGGGCAACTTCTAGCAGGTCCCGCCCCACGCACCCCCGAACACCACCTGAGGAGAACCCGTCATGACCACGCGTGAGGTCGAGCACGAGATCACCATCGGCGCCCCGGCCGCCGCCGTGTACCAGTTGCTCGCGGACGTGACCAACTGGCCGCGGATCTTCCCGCCCACCATCCACGTGGACCGGGTCGAGGCCGAGGGCGCCGAGGAGAAGATCCGGATCTGGGCGACCGCCAACGGCCAGCCGAAGAACTGGACCTCGCGCCGCACCCTGGACCCGGAGGGCCTGCGCATCACCTTCCGCCAGGAGGTCCCGGCGGAGCCCGTCAAGCACATGGGCGGCACCTGGATCGTCGAGCCGCTCGGCGAGGCGCAGTCCCGCGTCCGGCTGCTGCACGACTACAGCGCCATCGGTGACGACGCGCACGACCTGCTGTGGATCGCGCAGGCGGTGGACAAGAACAGCACCTCCGAGCTGGCGGCGCTCAAGGTCAACGTCGAGGCGGCGCACGCCGCGGAGACCGAGGAGCTGACCTTCTCGTTCACCGACACCGTCCAGGTCGCGGGCTCCGCCAAGGACGTGTTCGACTTCATCAACGAGGCCCACCTGTGGGCCGAGCGGCTCCCGCACGTGGCCGTGGTGCGCCTCGAGGAGGACACCCCGGGCCTGCAGGAGCTGGAGATGGACACCCGCGCCAAGGACGGCTCGGTGCACACCACCAAGTCGTACCGGGTGGTCTTCCCCCACGACAAGATCGCCTACAAGCAGGTCACCCTGCCGGCGCTGATGACCCTGCACACCGGCGAGTGGACGTTCGTCGAGACCGACGAGGGCACCGCCGCGTCCTCGCAGCACACCGTGACCATCAACACGGAGAACATCGCGCGCATCCTCGGGGACCAGGCCACCGTCGCCGACGCCCGCGCGTACGTGCACACGGCGCTGTCCACCAACAGCTGCGCCACCCTCGCGCACGCGAAGGCCCACGCCGAGTCGAAGGCCTCCTGAGCGTGGAGCCCGACCTTGCAGCGGGCGGTGCGGAGCCGCCGGGCGGCGCGGGCCGCCCGGACCGGCTCCACACCGAGGTCCTGGTCGTCGGCGCCGGACCCGTCGGGCTGATGCTCGCCGGCGAACTGGCACGCGGCGGCGTGGACGTGGTCGTGGTCGAAAAGCGCAAGGCCCCCTCCACCGAGTCCCGGGCCTCCACGCTGCACGCCCGCACCATGGAGATCCTCGACGCGCGGGACCTGCTGCCCGACGTCGGCACGCCGCCCCACGAGCCGCGCGGTCACTTCGGCGGCCTCCCGCTCGACCTCACGCTGCCCAGCACCCACCCGGGCCAGTGGAAGGTTCCGCAGACCAAGACCGAGGCGGTCCTGGAGGAGTGGGCGATCGCGCAGGGCGTCGACATCCGGTGCGGCCACGAACTGGTCGCCGCCGGCGAGGTCGGCGAGTACGTCGAGGCCGAGGCCGTCGGGCGCGGCGGGGTCCTGCGGCTGCGCGCCCGCTACCTGGTCGCCTGCGACGGCGAGGACAGCACCGTACGGCGGCTGACCGGGGTGGACTTCCCCGGCCACGACGCCGGCCGGGAACTGCTGCGGGCCGACGTCGACGGCATCGACATCCCCAACCGGCGCTTCCAGCGCCTGGAGCGGGGGCTGGCCATCGCCTGGCGCAACGACAAGGGCGTCACGCGCGTCATGGTCCACGAGTTCGGCTCGGCGGCCGCCCCGCGCACCTCGGACGCCTCGTTCGAGGAGGTCGCCACCGTCTGGAAGCGGGTCACCGGAGAGGACATCAGCGGCGGTACCCCGCTGTGGGTGAACTCCTTCGGCGACGCCTCCCGGCAGCTCGCCTCCTACCGGCACGGGCGCGTCCTGTTCGCGGGGGACGCCGCCCACCGGCAGATGCCGGTCGGCGGCCAGGCCCTCAACCTCGGCCTCCAGGACGCCTTCAACCTAGGCTGGAAGCTCGCGCTCACCGTGCGCGGGGCGGCTCCCGAAAGCCTCCTCGACACCTACCACGAGGAACGGCACGCGGTCGGCCGCCGGGTCCTGGCGAACATCCGGGCCCAGGCCCTGCTGCTGCTCGGCGGCCCCGAGGTGGAGCCGCTGCGCGAACTGGTCGTCGAGCTGACCGGCCTGGAGGACGTACGGGCCCACCTGGCCGGGATGATCAGCGCGCTCGACGTGCGCTACCCGGTGCCCGGCCCCGCGCACCCGCTGCTCGGAGCCCGGCTGCCGCACACCGTCGTGCGGTCCGGCGGGCGCGAGCGCGGCAGCACCGCCACCTTGCTGCGCGCCCGCGGCGGTCTGCTGCTCGACGTGGGCGGGACCGGCGTACGGGTGCCCGCCGGCTGGGCCGACCGGGTCACCGCGGTCGCCGGCGACCCGGAACCCGGCTCGCTCCCCGGTGAGCCGGGGGCCGTTCTCGTACGGCCCGACGGCCACGTGGCGTGGGTGGGCCGCCGCGGCGACGGCGACGGGCTGGCCGAGGCGCTCGACCGCTGGTTCGGCCCGGCCCGGCCACCGACCACCTGAACGGCCCCCCCCGATCCGGGGGCCCCGCCGGGTTCGCGACGCCGCGCCCGGGCCCGCCCCGCTCGGGGGCCAGCTCCGCGCGCGCCCCCCCCGGGGGGGGCGCCGGGGAGGGGGGCCCCCCCCGCCC
>NZ_JBEXPT010000170.1:0-10255 GCF_040612195.1 Streptomyces sp. NPDC006450
GCTGCCGCGCGCGGCCACCCTCGACGACCCGCTCGCCCTGATGCGCGCCCTGCGCCCGATCGGCCGCCGCGGCATCGGCGGCCCGGGGGAGGAGCTGGACGAACAGCTCACCGTCGAGCGCAGCATCGAGCGGATGGTGCTCACCCCGGTCCTGCGCCCCGCCGAGAGCCGCTGGCTGGACGTGGCCCTGGTCGTCGACTCCCACCGCTCGATGCTGCTCTGGTCCGACCTGGTGGAGGAGGTGCGCGGGGTCCTCACCCGCAGCGGAGTGTTCCGTGACGTACGGACCTGGCGGCTCACGGGTACCGGCCCCGGCGGGGCTCCCATGGTCGCGCACCATCGCGACAGTCCGCCCCGCAACCCCCTGGAGCTGGTCGACCCGGCGGGCCGGCGGCTGATCCTGGTGCTCTCCGACACGGTCGCAGGCGGCTGGCGCGAAGCGCCCTTGCGCGGTGTGCTCCGGCAGTGGTCGGCGCACAACGCCGTGGCCGTACTGAACGTCCTGCCCGAGCGGCTCTGGACGCGCGGGGCGGTCCGGCCGGTCCCCTTCGCCGTGCGCGCGGACCGGCCCGCCGCGGCCACCCGCTCCTGGCAGCGGGTCCCGATCGCCCGGCGGGCCCGCGGCGCCGGGGCGGTGATCCCGGTCGTGGGCATCGCCTCAGGGAGCCTGGCCCGGCTGGTGCGGGTGGTGTCCGGCGACGGCCGCTGGCGGCGGCTCGCGTGCCTGCGCCTCGACGCGGAGCCGACGCGGGAGGCCTCGTACGGCACGCCCGAGGCCTTCACACCCTTGCCGAACCCCCTGGAGGTGGTGGAGCGCTTCCGCGCGAACGCCTCGCCGACCGCCCAGCGCCTCGCCGACCACCTGGCCGCCGTACCGCTCACCCTGCCCGTGATGACGCTCGTACGCCGCTCCCTGCTGCGGGAGTCCGAGCACGGCCACCTCGCGGAAGTGGCCCTGGGCGGTCTGCTCGCCCCCTGGGACGGGGAACAGGACGCCGACACCGCCCAGTTCGAGTTCCTGCCGGGCGTACGGGAGGCGCTGCTCGGGTCGCAGCTGCGCGGTGACGTGGCCGCCGTACGGGAGTTGGTGCGGCGGCGCGTGTGGGAGTACATGGCCCAGAAGCGCGGCACCGGCCGGGACTTCACGGCGATCCGCCGCGGCCCCCGGGGCGGGGGGCGCCGCGAGCTGGCCCCGGAAGCGATGCCGTTCGCCCTCGCCGCCGGACCGGTGTCGGGACTGGCCGACCGGGTGGTGCGGGTCCGCTTCGACGCGCAGCGCGAGCCGCAGGCGGTGGGCGTGCTGCTGTCGCCCCGGCTGGTCATGACGGTCGTCGAGGCGCAGACCGGGGGGCCGCACACCTCGGCCTGGGTCCGGGTCGACGGGCAGGAGCACCTCTGCCGGCGGGCCTGGGGAGACGGGGCGTCGCCCCAGGTCCTCCTGCTCGGATCCGACGTGGACCTCGTGGACCCGGCGGCTTGGACGGAGCCGGCCTGGGCGCAGGGGTTCGCGCCCCCGGGGGAGCACCTCGTCGTGGACGGCTCGACCGACCAGGGCGAGGCGGTGGCGCTGACCGGCGAGGTCCTCCCGTACGAGGGGGAGCGCAACGGAGAGCTCGTCCGACTCTCCGCCGAACCGGAGGCCTGGACGCACTACGTGGGATCCCCGGTCTCCCGCGACGGGATGCTGGCCGGCATCGTGCACTCCGTGCTGCCGGGCCGGATGGTGTTCCTCACGGGGCAGGCGCTGCTGGAACAGCCCGGATTCCGCGAGGTCGTGGCGGCGCGGGCGCGCGCTGCGGCCGCGGGCTCCGCCATCTGCCTGGCGGTGCGGCCCGGGGGGCAGGTCGACCACGCGGGGGCGTCGGTGCGCGTCGATCTCTTCACGCAGCTGAAGGCGGACACCGGGTTGACCGGGATGCCGGCCATGGAGCAGGGGGCCCTGCTGCTCACGGCGCTGAATCCGGGCGCTCTGCGCAAGGCGGGGCTGCTGCTGTCCGCGCTGCCGGCAGCCTTCTCGCGGCTGCGCGCGGACGAGGGCGACTGGGCGATCTCGCTGGGGGTGGCCCTGGCACGGGGCGGGCTCACGGTCGACGGGGACGGCGTGCACGGCCCGGCGGTGGACGAGGCCTTGGCGTTGCTCTACCGCGAGGAGTTCATGGAGCGGCTGGACCGGGCCGACGCGGTGGGACAGGTCATCCCCGTGAAGGGTGCATCGATGCTCGATGTCGGCGGGCTGGAAGCCCTCGCCGTCGAGCGGCTGAGCGCGGGGCCGGGGACGGAGCGGGAACCGCGGGGGTGGATCCTTCCCGACGGCGCCGTGGAGGTGGGGCGGGCGCTGATCGATGCCGAGCTGAGCATGGACGACCCGGGCGTCGACTGGGTGCCTTGCGGGTACCCGAGCACGGCGGCGGGTCCGGCCGGATGCGTCGGCGTACGACTGCCGGACCGCGGGCGCTGCCTGGCACACGTGACGCCGGAGGCCCGGGACGCGTACCTCGGGAGGCTGCAGCCGGGTGCGCAGGTGGACCTGCGGGGCACCACCTTCTCCGACGGTCTCCTCGATCGTCTGATGTCGGCGTTGCGCGACGCGCAGACGGGACACGTGCGGATGGGGAGCGCGCTGTTCGACCGCGCGCGCTTCGTCGACGACTGGGCCGTGCCGGGGGCCGAGTTCGAGGGCCGCGCCTCCTTCGACCGGGCCGTCTTCGAAGGCCGGGCAGGGTTCGACGCGGTCCACTTCAAGGGGAGCGCCTCCTTCGGGCGGACCGACTTCCGGCGTGGCGCGACCTTCGACGCCGCGGTGTTCGAGCGCGAGGCGCGTTTCGTCAGAACGGACTTCGACATCAACGCCGGATTCGCGGAAGCCGTGTTCGCCCAGGGTCTCGACATGACCCGGGCCGAGGTGTGGGGCAGGGCTCGGATGGGCCGGATGCGGGTGCGGGGAGCAGCCGACCTCGGGCGCACGGTCTTCCACGGCCACAGCGACTGGAAGAGCTCCACCTTCCTGGGGCCCGCCTCCTTCGGGTCCACCGTGTGGGGCTCCGATGCGGTGTTCGACCAGGTCCGTTTCGAGGGCCGGGCCTCCTTCGACCGCGCCACCTTCTCCGGACCCGCGTTCTTCAAGGGCACGTTCTTCGCGGACCGGGTGACCTTCGCCGAGACCGACTTCGCGGACCGCGGGGAGTTCATGAACACGACCTTCACCGATCCCTCGGAGCTGCCCGACGCGTGGCGGTCGCTCCTGCCGCCGTCGGGCGCCGCGACGTTCACCCCGGGCGGCGCCGGTCGGACATCATGAACCGGTCCGCGTGCTCCGTGAGGACCGGGCTCAACCGCCCCGACCCGTCGCCCGCTTCACGGACGAGTCCGTGGCGGCGGCCGCGCCCCCCCGATGTGCACGTGTGGTGCATCGTCTCGACGGATCGCGGGGAGGCGACGGCTGCGGTGTGCGGATGCTGCCCGGATTCCCGGGTACGGGGCCTCGCGGTCCCGCACCCGGGCCGGGATCAGGCGGTGGGCGGTACCCGTCCCGGGCGGCCCGCGCCGCGGGTCAGGCGGTAGCCGCCGATGCCCGCGAGGGCGGCGAGCAGGCCTCCGGCCGCCGTCCAGAGCCAGCGGTCCGACCACCAGGTGCCCGACCAGCCGTCGGCCGGAGCGACGCCGGACGCCGTGCCGGCGCCGGGAACGAGCGGTGCGGCCAGGGCGTTGTCCGCCGCGTAGGCGCCGCCGACGTCCCTGGCATCGGCCTGCAGGCGTGCCCGTACCGGCTGGCCCAGGTCCTCCTGAGCGAGGTCGGTGACCGTGAGGCGGACGTAGTAGGCCCCGGGCAGCGGGTCGTTGGCCCACTGGTCGGCGCCCGAGCGGACCGGGCGCAGGGTGCAGGACAGGTCGACGGTCGCGGCGTCCTTGGCGGCCGTACCGGTCTGCCTGCCGTACATGCAGGGCTGGCGGCGGCGCAGACCGTCGTACACGTCGAGCTGCCACGTGGAGGCGGAGTGCCGGCCGGTCGCGGCGGGCAGGGTGACCGAGGCACGCACCGTGGCGCGCTGGCCCGAGTCCAGGGGGAGCACCCAGTAGAGGTAGTCGCCGGTGGAGGCGTCGGCCGTCGCCTCCTGGCCCAGCCGGAGCGGGGTGGCGGTACGGAAGGCCGTGCCGGCCTCGGTCGGACCCTCCCCGGTGCCGCTCGGGCTCGGCGACGGCGAGGCCGCCACCCCGAGCAGGCCGCCACCCACGAGCAGGGCGGCGGTCAGCGTGCGTCGCACGCGCCGTCCGGGCCGGCCGGACCGGCCGGACCGGCCGGTCGTGGGGCGCTCGCTTCGTTCACGTCTCAGGGCACTCATCAGTTGGTCCTCCAGACCGCGATACGCCAGCGGGAGACCCAGCCCCACACCAGTCCGGCGAGGAGGCCGGTGAGCGCCAGTGCGCCGAGCAGCCACCAGCCGCGCCCGAGGCCGAAGGAGGCCACGTCGGAGGCCCCGTCCGGGCCGTCCACCACGTCGATGGTCAGCTCGACCGGCATGCCCGGGGTCGTCTTGACCGAGGCGGGCGCCGAGAAGGAGTTGCTGACCTGGAGACACACGGTCTCGGCAGGCTCCTCGTCGTCCGCGCTCCCGGCCTTCGGATAGCGCAGCCCGGACGAGATCAGGTCGGTCCGTCCGTCACCGGCCTCCTGGCCGCGTACGATCTCCCGGCCGCTCAGCGTCGTGGCGCGCAGCAGCACGCCGTAGTCGTTGTTCACGGCGCGGTCGGCCCCGATGCTGACCGAGGCCCGCAGTTCCTGGCCCGGTGCCACGGAGACCCGGTACCAGCGGTGCTCCCCGAAGCTCTCGCGGTCGCTGTAGAGGCCGGGCTTCAACTCCGGTGCGCCCGTGCACTGCTTGGCGCCCTCCGTGGCCACCGGATTGACCACGGGCGTGGCCGCCCGGCCCACCAGCTGCCGGACCCTGCCCGACAGTTCGGCCGTGTGCTGTACGGAGGTGTACGTGCCGCCGGTGGCCTCGGCGATGCAGATCAGCTGGTCGCGGGTCTTGGCGTCGGGAACGAGCCCGAGCGTGTCGATGACCAGGTGGATCCCCTTGGCCGCGATGTCCCGCGCCACTTCGCAGGGGTCGAGCGGGGCGCAGGTGTCCTCGCCGTCGGTGATGAGCACGATCCGACGGGTGGCGTCGCCGCCCTTCAGGTCGTCGGCGGCTCCGAGCAGGGCCGGTCCGATGGGAGTCCATCCGGTGGGGGCCAGTGTGGCCACCGCCGTCTTGGCCTCGGTCCGGTTCAAGGGGCCCACCGGATAGAGCTGCTTGGTGTCCTTGCAGCCGAGATTCTTGTCGGGGCCAGGGTAGTTGGCGCCCAGGGTCCGTATGCCGAGCTGCACCTCGTCGGGCACGGCGTCCAGTACCTCGTTGAACGCCTGTTTCGCGGCGGACATCCGGGTCTGCCCGTCGATGTCCCGTGCGCGCATCGAGCCGCTGACGTCCAGCACCAACTCGACCTTGGGCGCTTCCTTCGCCACCGGCTCACCGGCGGCGGCACCTGACGGGAACAACCCGACAGCGAGGGTGACGAACAGGCCGCACGCACTGGCCCTCACCCATCTTCTAGTGATCATCGCCGGATCGTATTGAGATTCCACCCACCCACCAAACCGAGCACCTGTTCCCGGACCGCCATCGGCCGCTCCCACGTGGCGCGGCAGCGGCGCCGGATCGCGGTGTCCATAGAATGGCCCTATGCCCGTCTCGCCGCGCGTCCCCGACCTGACGGCCCTCGACCTGCTGCTCAGCGTCATCGAGCTCGGCAGTCTGGGGCGGGCCGCCGAGGCGCACGGCATCAGCCAGCCCTCGGCCAGCTCCCGCATCCGCTACCTGGAGAAGCTCGTCGGCCTGCCCGTACTGGAACGCTCCTCGCTCGGCTCGAAGCCCACCCCGGCCGGGGCGCTGATCGCGGAGTGGGCCCGGACCGTGATCGACGCGGCGCAGGAGCTGGACGCCGGCATCGGCGCCCTGCGCGAACGGCGCAGCGCCCACCTGACGGTCGCGGCCAGCCAGACGGTCGCCGAGTACCTGGTCCCCAAGTGGCTCATCGGGCTGCGGGCGCAGCATCCCGCCACCGCCGTCGCCCTCGAACCGGGCCACTCCGCCGACGTGGCCCGCGCGGTCCTGGACGGCCGCGCCGAACTGGGTTTCATCGAGAGCCCCCGCGCCCCCAAGGGGCTGGAGAGCCGTGCCGTGGCCAGGGACCGGCTCCTCGTCGTGGTGGCGCCGGCGCACCCCTGGGCGCGGCGCACCGCCATCACCGTCGACGAACTCGCCGCCGCCCCGCTGATCCAGCGGGAAACCGGATCGGGTACGCGCACCTCCTTCGAGCGCGCGATCACGGCCCACCTGCCCGGCTGGAAGCCCTCCGCCCTGCTGGAACTGGCCTCCACCACCGCCATCAAGACCGCCGTGGTCGGCGGCGGCGGCCCCGCCGTCCTCAGCTCGCTCGCCGTCGCCGACGAACTGGCCGCCGGCACCCTGCGGTCCCCGACGGTCACCGGCCTCGAACTCGGCCGCTCGCTGCGCGCCGTCTGGCCCGCCGGCCGGCGTCCGACCGGCCCGGCCCAGGACCTGTACGCCCTCGCCCGCAGGCAGCTCGCGGGGGCGTAGCTCCTGGCACCGGCCATGGACCGGCTCTACAGGCCGGCACGGGGAGTCGGCAAGGCCCGGATCTGCTACGAGGCCGGGGCGAGGGTCCCGGCGAACAGTCCGCGCAGCGTCTGGAGACCGGCCGTGAGCCAGGCCAGCACGAGGAACACGTACAGTCCGCCGGCGAGCCACGCGCAGGCGGTCAGTCCGGTGTGGCGTGCCAGGCCCTCCGCGCCGGTGACGCAGGTGCCGACGGGGAAGGTGAGGGCCCACCAGGTCATCGAGAACCCCATGCCGTGCCGCCGGGCCCGCAGGACCACCGCGGCCGCCAGCGCGAACCACAGCAGGGCGAACCCCATCGTCGGAACCCCGTAGAGCACCGCGAGCATCCTGAAGCCCTCGGCGTAGGGGGCCGGGAGCACCCGCGGCGCGGCATCGGCGAAGTTGTTCGCCGCCGTCGTGGACTGTCCCAGCGGGCCGAGCACCAGGAAGAGCGTGGGGGTCAGGGCGAGCGGCAGCCGAGGGCCCGCCAGCAGCCGGGCGAAGATGATGGGCAGCAGGCACAGCGTCGCCAGCAGGCTCATGCCGAACATCGCGTAGCAGCCGAGCAGGAGGGCCTGCTGCCACTGGCCGGCGGGCAGGTGCGGGAGCAGCAGCGGTCCGAGCGCGGCGGCGACCATGGGCGCGACCACGGGCAGGATCCACACCGGTGAGGCGCTGCCCGGTTTCAGCTCGTGCCGCAGCGCCATCAGGTAGGGGATGGCCGCGGCCACCAGCAGCCCGACCGCCGTGCCGGCCGTGTACAGCACCGCGTCCACGGCGACGGCCGCGCCCAGGCCGATCCAGTCCCTGCCGACCAGCAGCGTGCCCGCTCCGACCGCCAGCAGGGCCATGGAGAGGCAGCCGTAGAACGGTGCCACCGTCGGATCCAGCAGATGGGTCCGCGCCTGGTCGCCGTGGCGGGCCCAATGGACCGTCCGGGTGACGAGCAGCACCGCCAGCATCACCGCGGACAGGGCCCAGACCACCGTGCAGGCCGTACGCAGGCCGGGGATGTGCCAGGGGAGGGCCACCCCGGCGTTGGCCACGATGGCCGTGCCCATCACGCTCGCGTACCAGTTCGGGCCGAGCTGCCGCACGCGCGAGCCCTGGTAGCCGGTCACGGCGGGGAGCGCGGAGCTGGTCCGGGAGGGTGCGGTCATACGTCAACGGTGACCGCCCGCGCTCACCCCGACCAGTCGGCGTCCTGTCGGCCGGGGCCGCCGGGCGCCGGCGCGGCGACGGGGACCTGGAGGCTTCCGTAGCGTTCCATGCGCTGCCAGCGCAGGCGCGATCCCGCGACGGCGGTGAACACGGACTGGATGACGACCAGGTACATCAACTGGCGGTACACGAACTGCTGGAGCGGCAGGCTCCACAGCGGGCCGGGGTGTTCCTTGTCGAGGCGGAAGGCGTAGAGGCCCATCAGGAGCTGGAGCAGCAGGAAGGCGCTCCACAGGCCCAGGATCCGGAGCGGGTCGAGGAAGATCAGGCCGAAGACGGCGGTGACGTCGACCACGGGGGCGAGCAGCGGCAGCAGCACCTGGAACATCAGGAGGTACAGCAGGCCCCGGCGGCCGAGCTTTCCGGCCTGGCCCCGCTGGGTGAGGGCGCCGCGGTGCTTCCACATGGCCTGGAGGGTCCCGTAACACCAGCGGTAGCGCTGCTTCCAGAGGGCGCCGAGGGTGGCGGGAGCCTCGGTCCAGGCCTTGGCCCGTTCCTCGTAGACCACGCGCCAGCCGTCCCGGCACAGGGCCATGGTGAGGTCGGTGTCCTCGGCGAGGGTGGTGTCGCTGACCCCGCCGACGCGCAGGAGGGCCTCGCGACGGAAGGCTCCTACCGCGCCCGGCACGGTGGGCATGCATTCGGCGAGGTCGAAGAGGCGGCGGTCGAGGTTGAAGCCGACCACGTACTCGATGTGCTGCCAGCGACCGAGCAGTCCGCCGCGGTTGACGACCTTGGCGTTGCCCGACACGGCGCCGACGCGGCGGTGGGCGAACGGCTGGACGATCATGCGGACGGCGTCCCGCTCGAAGACGGTGTCGCCGTCGACCATAACGAGCAGGTTGCAGGAGGCCGCGGCGATACCGGTGTTGAGGGCGGCGGGCTTCCCCGCGTTGCGCTGGCGGATGACGCGTACGCCCGGCAGCCGGAGGGACTCGACGATGTCGGCGGTGCCGTCGGTGGAACCGTCGTCGACCACGATGATCTCCACCGGATGGTCCGAGGCCAGCAGGGACCGGACGGCTGCTTCGATGCCCGCGCTCTCGTTGTAGGCGGGGACGATGATGCTGACCGGTTCGGTGACGGGGGCTCCCCACGGCACCCGGCGCTTGCGCACGTGGCGGCGGGCCGCGGTGAAGACGGCGACGGCGCGCAGCACGCTGATGGCGCCCGCCGCCCACAGCAGCCAGGACAGCGCGCTCAGGACCCAGTCGCTGGCACGCAGGGCGTAGATGAGGGAGATGCCCTGCCACGCGTCCACGGTCGCCGCCTCGTGCGTGGCCGCGGGCAGCCCGGTCGCCTCGGTGACCGTGGTGAGTTCGAAGCCCGCGGCCTTCAGCCGGGGGACGAGGCGTTCGAGGGCCGCGACGGTCTGGGAGCGGTCGCCGCCCGCGTCGTGCAGGAGCAGGATCTGGCCCTCGGTGCCCTCGGGCAGCGAATTGGCCACGATCTGGTCGACCCCGGGACGGCGCCAGTCCTGACTGTCCTGGGTGCTGAGGACGGTGAGGTACTCCTCGGTGCCGGCCTGGACGACGGAGTCCCAGGCGCTGTCGGTCAGCGCTTCGCTGGTCGAGGAGTAGGGCGGGCGCAGCAGGGGGGTGGTGACCCCGGTGGCGCCGGCGATGACCAGCTGGCTTTCGCGCAGCTCCAGGGAGCGGCGCCAGGGGGAGGCCGCGCCGAGATCGGTGTGGGTGAAGGTGTGGACGCCGATCTGGTGCCCGTCCTCGACGATCCGGCGCGCCAGGTCGGGGTGGGCGGCGACCTGCGCGCCCACGGTGAAGAACGTGGCGCGGACGTCGTTGCGCCGCAGGACGTCCAGGATCTGCGGGGTCCAGCGGGGGTCGGGACCGTCGTCGAAGGTCAGGGCGATGGTGCGGGGCTTGACCGCCGCGGTCCGTCCCGCGGAGCCCTCGATCACCGGGCCGCCCGTGCGGATCTGCTCCGGGACGGTGCCCGCCGGACCCGGATCGCGGTGGGCCCCGTCGGCCGTGGAGTCGAACATGTGTGTGGTGTAGCCCTGGAGCAGCAGGGCCGCCGAGAGGGTCAGGACCAGTGTGGTCAGCAGCAGCCAGTGGGTG
Organism: Streptomyces sp. NPDC006450; assembly: GCF_040612195.1. NCBI lineage: Bacteria > Bacillati > Actinomycetota > Actinomycetes > Kitasatosporales > Streptomycetaceae > Streptomyces > Streptomyces sp. NPDC006450. The sequence continues at coordinate 9,962 of NZ_JBEXPT010000170.1, forward strand.
CGCAGGGGGACGTTGCGTACCGTGCTGTGCCGGCCGCGCGGGAGGCGTCGGTTCTTCGACAAGGGGAGGTGCTTCCTGCCTGTGCTGGTGCTGGTGCTGGTGCCTGAGCGGGGTGGGGGCGGGTCACGGGTGAGCGGTCGGCTTGCCGCCCTGACCGGGCGCGGACGTGGACCGGCCGCGATGGGTCTGGCCGGGGGACGGGGTGGCCCCGGTCGAGACGGAGGGGGCCGGGGTCGCGGGGGGCGCGACGGTGGCGCCGGCGCCGGCCGTGTTCCTCGGAGTGGCACCGCCGCC
>NZ_JBEXPT010000171.1:0-10169 GCF_040612195.1 Streptomyces sp. NPDC006450
CGGCTTCGGCGGCTCGCCCGCGCTGCCGGGCTTCCCGCTGCTCGCGGCGCTGCCCCCGCAGGGCCCGGGCACGCCGCTGACCTGCGCCGTCGGCGCGGTGCCGGTACTGGCCGGGCTGGCGGTGGGCTGGCTGGCGGTACGCCGGGCACGCGATGTCTCGTACGGGGAGACCGCGCTGACGGCGGCACTGGGCGCCCTGGTGTGCGCGCTGGCGACGGCCGCTCTCGCCGCGGCTTCGGCGGGGCCGCTCGGTTCCCGGGAGCTGGCCGCCTTCGGCCCCGTGTGGTGGCAGACGGGCGGGGCGGCCCTGGGCTGGACCCTGGTCCTCGCGGTCCCGCTGGCCGTCACCGTGCACGCCTGGCGGAACCGGCCCGCGAAGGGCCTGGCCGATGCCGGCGACGCCGAGGACGGCTGGCACGACAGCGGCGTGCGCGAGGTCCGCTGGGCGGCCCTGCGCCGGGCGGCGGGCACCTTGATCCCGGACTTCTCCAGCACCCCGGCCGAAGGTGACGGGCCGGCCCCGGCCCGGATTCCGCAGGAAGCGCCCCGGCTGGCGTCCACACCGGGGAAGCGTCCCGTGCTGGTCATGCCCGGCCTCAAGCTGGACCTGACCCCGATCCCGCTCCCCGCGCTGCCCGCGGAGCCGCCACCGGTGGGGGCGGGGGCGCCCACGCCCGCACCCGAGCCCCGGCCCGGAGTCCTCGTACCGGCAGGATCGTCCCTCCCGGCGCCCCCGGCCCCGCTCGTCCCGCCGGTGACCGGAGCCCGCGTACTGACCCGCCGGAAGCCCGAAACGGCAACGGGACCGGGACCGGCAACGGACCCGGGGCAGGCCGGTGCGGCCGGTCCGGCCGGGCAGTCCGAAACGGACCGTCACCCCGAGCCCGAGGCCGTCCGGATCGACTAGCTAGCGCTGGACCTCGAGCATCTTGCCGATGAAGTTGTCCGGCAGCAGGTCGTTGCACTGCAGCTCGGCCGGCTTGGTGAGGGCGTCCTGCTTGCAGACGTAGAAGTCCTTGTAGGTGAGCTGCACCGCGTACGAGGACAGCGCCAGCAGGATCGCCAGCGAAGCCGTCACGAGGCCGCTCGCCGCCGCCGTCCGCTGGGGCCGGGCGGCGGCACCCAGCGCCGACAGTCCGCCCCGGGCCTCGCCGGGAGCCGCGCCGGCACCGGCATCGGCCCCCGAGGCCGCACCCGCATCCGTACCGGCACCCCGGCCCATCGCCGTACCGATGTCCGACGCCGAGGCGCCCGTGCCGCCCTGCGCCCCGTCCGCGGACGGCTTCGCAGGGACCCCGCGCAGCGCGCTGATCCCCCAGTACAGGGCGAGCGCGCCCAGCAGCAGTCCCATCGACGGAATGCCGAAGACCCCGAAGAAGAAGCCCCACATTCCGGCCAGCAGCGCGTACCGCGCCCGCCGCTGGATCGGGTCCGTGGGGTCCCAGCGTGCCGGTCCCGACCCGGGGTCCGCGCCCGGTCCCGACCCGGGCTTCTGCTTGTCGCCGCCGTCACTGCCGGCGCGCGGCTCCCAGAGCTGGTCGGGCCGGCCTTCCGGGGGCGCCGCGAAGGGGTTGTCGTCGGTGGAGCGGTCGGGCTGGGGGCGGTCCGGCATCGGGTGTGTTTCATCCCCTGTGTCGTGGACGCCGCTGGGACGTCCGAGGCCTGTTTACGGCGTGTACGCCAGACGCTACCGCCCACCCGTCCCCCCGTCCCTCGGGGGCCGTCCGGTGTGCCGGTATCGTTGCAGGCGGTCGGTGGCTTCGTATGGTCCCCCGTATATCGGGGACCCGTAGTTTCATGCGATCACACAAGACGAACGACGCGCCCCTGGTTCACGCCGGGAGGCGCCCCCGCTCGACGAGAAAGGGCCTCCCATGGCCGCCTCCCGCCTGGTCGTGCTGGTCTCCGGATCCGGCACCAACCTCCAGGCCCTGCTCGACGCCATCGACGCCCACCCCGGCGGACCCGAGGGCTTCGGCGCCGAAGTCGTCGCCGTGGGGGCCGACCGGGAGAACATCACCGGCCTGGAGCGCGCGGAGAAGGCGGGGATCCCGACCTTCGTGTGCCCGGTCAAGGCGTACGCGAGCCGTGCGGAGTGGGACGCCGCCCTGACCGAGGCCACCGACGCCCACGCGCCGGACCTCGTGATCTCGGCGGGGTTCATGAAGATCGTGGGCCCGGAGTTCATCGGCCGTTTCGGCGGCCGGTTCGTCAACACCCACCCCGCCCTCCTCCCGGCCTTCCCCGGCGCCCACGGCGTACGGGACGCCCTCGCCTACGGCGCGAAGGTCACCGGCTGCACCGTCCACTTCGTGGACGCGGGCGTGGACACCGGTCCGATCATCGCCCAGGGTGTGGTCGAGGTCCGGGACGAAGAGGACGAAGCCGCTCTCCATGAGCGGATCAAGGAAGTCGAGCGCGAGCTGCTCGTCGACGTCGTGGGGCGCCTGGCCCGGCACGGCTACCGCATCGAGGGACGAAAGGTAACAATCCAGTGACCGCCGCAGAGGCCGCAGGGACCGCAGAGACCGTGACCGCAGAGAACGAGGACCTCGCCGCGTCGAAGCGCCCGATCCGGCGCGCGCTGATCAGCGTCTACGACAAGACGGGACTGGAAGAGCTGGCCCGCGGTCTGCACGAGGCGGGTGTCGCGCTCGTCTCGACCGGCTCCACCGCCTCGAAGATCGCCGCCGCCGGGGTGCCCGTCACCAAGGTCGAGGAGCTGACCGGCTTCCCCGAGTGCCTGGACGGCCGGGTCAAGACCCTGCACCCGCGTGTGCACGCCGGCATCCTCGCCGACCTGCGCCTGGAGGACCACCGCAACCAGCTCGCCGAGCTGGGCGTCGAGCCCTTCGACCTGGTGATCGTCAACCTCTACCCCTTCCTCGCGACCGTCCAGTCGGGCGCGACCCCGGACGAGTGCGTGGAGCAGATCGACATCGGCGGCCCCTCGATGGTCCGCGCCGCCGCCAAGAACCACCCCTCGGTGGCCGTGGTCACCAGCCCGGCGCGCTACGACGCCGTGCTCGCCGCCGCCCTGGGCGGCGGTTTCGACCTCACCGCCCGCAAGCGGCTCGCGGCCGAGGCCTTCCAGCACACCGCCGCGTACGACGTCGCCGTGGCCTCCTGGTTCACGAACGCGTACGCCCCGGAGCCGGAGGCCGTCCTGCCCGAGTTCCTGGCCGGCGCCTGGGAGCGCAAGTCCACCCTCCGCTACGGCGAGAACCCGCACCAGGCGGCCGCGCTGTACACGGACGGCCAGCCGGGCGGGCTCGCCAACGCCGAGCAGCTGCACGGCAAGGAGATGTCCTACAACAACTACGTGGACACCGACGCGGCCCGCCGCGCCGCCTACGACCACGAAGAGCCCTGCGTCGCGATCATCAAGCACGCCAACCCGTGCGGCATCGCGGTGGGCAAGGACGTCGCCGAGGCCCACCGCAAGGCGCACGCCTGCGACCCGGTCTCCGCCTTCGGCGGCGTCATCGCCGTCAACCGCCCGGTGAGCGTCGAGCTCGCCGAGCAGGTCGCGGAGATCTTCACCGAGGTCATCGTGGCCCCCGACTTCGAGCCGGGCGCCGTCGAGGTCCTGGCGAAGAAGAAGAACATCCGCGTCCTGAAGGTGGAGGGCGCCCCGCAGCAGCCGGCCGAGCTCAAGCCCATCTCCGGCGGCGTGCTGCTCCAGCAGAGCGACCTCGTCCAGGCCGACGGCGACGCCCCGGCGAACTGGACGCTCGCCACCGGCGAGGCCCTCTCCGACGACGAGCTCGCCGACCTCGCCTTCGCGTGGAAGGCCTGCCGCGCCGTGAAGTCGAACGCGATCCTGCTCGCCAAGGACGGCGCCTCGGTCGGCGTCGGCATGGGCCAGGTCAACCGCGTCGACTCCGCGAAGCTGGCCGTCGAGCGGGCGGGCGCCGAGCGCGCGCAGGGCTCGTACGCCGCCTCCGACGCCTTCTTCCCCTTCCCGGACGGGCTGGAGATCCTGACGGCCGCCGGCATCAAGGCCGTGGTCCAGCCGGGCGGCTCGATGCGCGACGAACTGGTCGTCGAGGCCGCGAAGGCGGCGGGCGTGACGATGTACCTCACCGGGACCCGCCACTTCTTCCACTGAGGTACCGAGGTACCGAGGTACCGAGGCACCGAGCCGCCGAGCCGCCGAGCCGCCGCGTCACTCGGTCCGGTGCCCACCCGCAGGCGGCGAAGGCCGCGTACCGCAGCAGTGCGGGACGCGGCCTTCGCCGCCTGCGGCTCCGGTACGAGCGGTCGTACCGGAGACGGCCTAGTACTGCGGGCGCTTGAAGTAGACGCTCGCTGCGGAGTTGGCCAGGCCGACGATGATCCAGACGCCCAGGCCGAGCGAGATCAGCGTGAGGACCAGCGAGAACATGGCGGCGCCGGCTCCGGTGCCGTGCTGGCTGCTCAGCGTGATCACGTTGCCGATCAGGCCGATGGCGGCGAATCCGGCCTGCAGCGAGCCGAAGATGATGCCGGAGACCCGCACGCCGCCTCGGCCCTTGCCCAGCTTGGCGGCGGTCAGGATCGGCCACAGCGAGATGCCGACGAGGACGATGCCGATGACGACGAAGAAGACGCTCAGCGCGGTGCCGGCGTCGCTCGACGAGGAGCTGGAGTCGGCGAACTCGGAGGCGAACACGGCGCCGATGACGGCGACGGCCACGCCGCCGAGGGCCTGGAGGATCCCGAGGATCCACAGGATGACCCGCGCTCCCTTGACCCCGCCCGGCATCGGCAGCGGGGAGCCCGGGTAGCCGGGGACGCCAGGGTAGGCCTGCTGCGGGTAGGCGTAGCCGCCCTGGGCGGGGATGCCCTGGGGGGCCTGCGGGGGATAGCCGTAGGCGGGCTGGCCGCCCTGCGGCTGCTGCCCGTACGGGTTGTTCGGGTCGCCGAAGCTCATCTGGGGTGTTCCTCCGTGGAGTGCGGGGACGCACGGCACGCGCGGAGGAGTCACTGCAAGTCGTGCGGCCCGCCCCCCGGCACTGCCCGCGGCACTACTGATCCCCGCATCGTCGTCCGGCCGGACCGGGGTTGTCCAGCCAGGACGCCGCCCGCCCGGCACTTGTTGTGCAAGTGCAACGCGCCAGGAACGAAGCCGGGACGGGCCGTGCGGGGGCGGCGGCCGGACCCGCGACTGGATCCGCGGCCGCTCCATCCGGGAGGATGGGTCCATGACTGCCCAGATTCTCGACGGCAAGGCCACCGCAGCCGCGATCAAGTCCGAACTGACCGCCCGCGTGGCGGCGCTCAAGGCCCGGGGCATCACCCCCGGCCTCGGCACCCTGCTGGTCGGTGACGACCCGGGCAGCCGCTGGTACGTCAACGGCAAGCACAAGGACTGCGCCGAGGTCGGCATCGCCTCCCTCCAGCGCGAACTGCCCGCGACGGCCTCCCAGGAGGACATCGAGGAGGTCGTGCGGGAGCTGAACGCCAACCCGGAGTGCACCGGCTACATCGTGCAGCTCCCGCTCCCCAAGGGCATCGACACCAACCGGGTCCTGGAGCTCATGGACCCGGCGAAGGACGCCGACGGCCTGCACCCGATGTCACTCGGCAGGCTGGTCCTGAACGAGCCGGGCCCGCTGCCGTGCACTCCGTACGGGATCGTCCAGCTGCTGCGCCACCACGGCGTCGAGATCAACGGCGCGCACGTGGTCGTCCTCGGCCGCGGGATCACCGTCGGCCGGTCCATCGGCCTGCTGCTCACCCGCAAGTCCGAGAACGCGACCGTCACCCTGTGCCACACCGGTACGCGCGACCTGTCCGGACTGCTGCGCCAGGCGGACATCGTCGTCGCGGCGGCCGGTGTCCCGCACCTGGTCAAGCCGGAGGACGTGAAGCCGGGCGCGGCCGTCCTCGACGTCGGCGTCAGCCGCGACGAGAACGGCAAGATCGTCGGGGACGTGCACCCCGGGGTCGCGGACGTGGCCGGCTGGATCTCCCCGAACCCGGGCGGTGTCGGCCCGATGACCCGGGCGCAGCTCCTCGTCAACGTGGTCGAGGCGGCCGAGCGGGCGGTTCCCCGTGCCGGCTGAGCGCGCGCCGGAGCACAGCACGGTCCCCGAGCCCGTTCCCGCCGAGGCAGCCGCCCGGGGGGAGCACGAGGGGGCCAGGTCCCGCCGCTTCCCCTCCGTCACCCGGGACACCGCGCGTCCCGAGGGCGGCGGCCGGGCCGCGCCCGGCGACGCGCCGGCTCCGGCCCGGCAGTGGCCGATGCTGGCCGTCCTCAGCGCGACGGCCGGCGGACTGCTGCTCACCGCGATGAACCATCCGCGCGCCGGCTGCCTGCTGATCGGCATCGCGCTGGTCGCGGGCGCGGTGATGCGCCGGGTGCTGCCCTCCGTGGGCATGCTGGCGGTGCGCTCCCGCTTCACGGACATGGTCACGTACGGCCTGCTGGGCGTGGCGATCACCCTGCTCGCCCTGGTCATGGAGCCCCATCCGGTACTGGACGTCCCCTTCCTGGAGACCGCGGTCCGTTTCACGGTCCGCTGACCCTCCGGGGCCCCGCGGCACCCCCCGGGGGGACGCCCCGTGTGCCCCGCGCCACACGGGGCGGGGGATTGGGGTGTTCCAGGGTCGGATAGCCTGACCGCGGATGTCTCTTCACGTCAAGATTTACCGGGCCACGGAGCGGCGTCCTCCCAGCACATGGGGCAAGGACGCCCCACCCCCAGCTGTCTAACGGAGAAGGCCATGACCCGCACTCCCGTGAATGTCACCGTCACCGGCGCCGCCGGCCAGATCGGCTACGCGCTGCTGTTCCGCATCGCCTCCGGCCACCTGCTCGGCGCGGACGTGCCGGTCAAGCTCCGTCTTCTGGAGATCCCTCAGGGCATGAAGGCCGCCGAGGGCACCGCCATGGAGCTCGACGACTGCGCCTTCCCGCTGCTCGCCGGCATCGACATCTTCGACGACCCGAACAAGGGCTTCGAGGGTGCCAACGTCGCGCTGCTGGTCGGCGCCCGCCCGCGCACCAAGGGCATGGAGCGCGGTGACCTGCTCTCCGCCAACGGCGGCATCTTCAAGCCGCAGGGCGCCGCGATCAACGCGAACGCCGCGGACGACATCAAGGTCCTGGTCGTGGGCAACCCGGCCAACACCAACGCGCTCATCGCGCAGGCCGCCGCCCCGGACGTACCGCGCGAGCGCTTCACCGCGATGACCCGCCTGGACCACAACCGCGCGATCTCGCAGCTGGCCGCCAAGACCGGCGCCGCCGTCTCCGACATCAAGCGCCTGACCATCTGGGGCAACCACTCGGCGACCCAGTACCCGGACATCTTCCACGCGGAGATCGCCGGCAAGAACGCGGCCGAGCTGGTCAACGACCAGGCCTGGCTGGCCGACGACTTCATCCCGACCGTCGCCAAGCGCGGCGCGGCGATCATCGAGGCCCGCGGCGCGTCCTCGGCCGCCTCGGCCGCCAACGCCGCCATCGACCACGTCCACACGTGGGTCAACGGCACCGCGGCGGGCGACTGGACCTCCATGGGCATCCCGTCGGACGGCTCCTACGGCGTCCCGGAGGGCATCATCTCCTCCTTCCCCGTCACCACCAAGGACGGCCGCTACGAGATCGTCCAGGGCCTGGACATCAACGAGTTCTCCCGTGCGCGCATCGACGCGTCCGTGGCGGAGCTCGTCGAGGAGCGCGACGCGGTGCGCGAGCTCGGCCTGATCTGATCGTTCGCGTACGGCCCGGCCGACCAGGCCACCGTACGAACGCGTACGAATCCGTGTGAACACCGAAACGCCCCGGCCAAACCTGGCCGGGGCGTTTGGCGTGAATCTTTCTGTCGTCGCATGGAGGGGAACCCTAGGGTCGGTCGGTGACCGAGAACCCGATTCCCCATCAGCCCAGCGGCAGTTGGTCCGGTCCCTCCGCGGGCCGCCCCCCGGTTCACCCCTCCCTCAGCGAGGCCGGTCGCTTCCTGTGTGCGGGAACCTACCTCGACGCCGGGTACCGCGACCGGGTCATCGACGAGCTGTACGTGCACGAGGAACGGATCGTCGCCCCCTCCTACGGCTACGACGCCTCCCGGGTCCTCGCCCACGCGCTGCGCGCCCGCCGTGCCGAGCTCGGCTGGGCCGCCGGCGTCCTCGGGGCCTGGTTCGTCGGCTCCCTGCTCACGGGCGGCGCCCTCGCCGTATTCGTCCTGCCCTTCCTGCTGCTGAGCCTCGCCGACTGGCTGCGTGCCCGGAACGTCCCGGTGCTGCGGTTCCTGTCCGTGGTCCTGCGGATCTACGTGTGGTGGCTGCTGCTCGCCGTGCTCGCGGTGGTCGGCTTCGGCGGCGGCTTCCAACTGCTGGGCTTCCTGGACGAGATGGGCGGTTCGGACGTCAGTCCGTTCTCCCCGAGCGGCGCGGAGGTCGCCGGAGCCGCCGCCCTGTGGTGGCTGCCGGTCGTCTTCGCCGCCGTGGTGACCGTCGTGGGACTCCAGCGCGGGCACGTCTTCCGGACCATCGCCACCGACCTCTCCGAGCGCCGCTACGCCGACCACGCGAACGACCCGGCCGAAGCCGCCGACGGGGTCCGCTTCCAGCGGGTCCGCCAGCGCATCCGGGCCGAGCAGCACGCACCGATGATCATGTACGACGTCAACGACCCGTTCTGCGGAGCGGGTGATTCCTTCCGGCCCTGGCAGCTGTCCGTCGAGCTGCGCCCGCGCGAGGACCTCGGCCCCGACCGCAAGCCGGTCCCGGTGACCAACGCCCACATCCTGGCGCGGATCGTGCCGCTGCTGGAGCGCCTGCGGGTGCCCTCCCCCCACGGCTCCCCGGAGGAGGCCGCCGCCGTGGGCGACCGGATGCGCGAACTGGTCCTGGACGAGTGCGTGTTCCTGCCCGCGGGCGGGCTGCCGCACCGGGACACCGCGCAGGTCGTGCACGGGCAGTTCGGCGAGCAGCGGGCCGCCGCCATCGAGGAGGGCGGCGAGCGCCGCCGGCACTTCCTGCGCGTGCGGGTGGGCGGCTGGGACGAGAACCTCGTCGTCACCGTCTTCGTACGGGTCCACACGCAGGGCGGGATGATGATGCTGGAGGTGGCCCCGCACGTGCTGCTGCCCGTCCGGACCGACTTCCACAACGCGGACGCGGACGCCCAGCGCTACCGCAACAACAGCGGTTTCGGCAAGGCCGTCTGGGCCCTGCGCCACACCCCCGGATCCCTCGTGGCCTCCGCGGCCACGCTGGGCCGCGGACTGGCGAGCTGGTGGCGGATCGCCACCGGCGGCCACGGCGGAGCCCGGCCCGAGGGGCCGCGGGTGTCGGTGCGCGACCTGGCTTCCGAGGACAACGGCTCGCTGTTCCACCTGATGGACCTCGACCGCTTCCTGAAGACCATCCAGGACCGGGTCGTCGGAGGCGTCGTCGTCGCACTGCACGAAGCGGGCTGGCACACCGAGGAGTTCGCGCAGCGCGCGGTCACCGTCGCCGAGGGCGGAGTGTTCATCCAGTCGATGAACCACAGCGCCTTCAGCGTCGGCGGCAGCAACAACACCAACAGCACCAAGTTCAAGGGGAGTACCGGTGGCAACTGAAAACGGCGGTACGGGTACGGGCACGGCCGGGCAGGAGCCCGCCGTCCGCATCGGCGAGGTCAAGGGCAGCGCGTTCAGCATCGGCGGCAGCAACAACACCAACACCGTGCACCACGGGGGAGCGGCTTCGGACACGGTCGGGCCGCAGGTCCTCCTCGACGCCGTACTGGAGCTGCGCGCGGCCCTCGTACGGCTGCCGCGCGGCGAGGACAGGGCGGCGCTCGACGCCGAACTGGACGGGGTCGCCGAGGGACTGGAAGGGGCCGAGGAGATCCGGCCCGGCCTCGTCCCCCGGCTCCGCGGGGCCCTGGAGCGGTGGGCTCCGCTGGTGGAGTCGGTCAGCGCCGCCACAGCCCTGGCCGGGCTCCTGACCACGCTGGGAGGCTGAGCGTGCCCCCGCAGGACACCCCCCGCTGGGATCCCGCGACCCAACGCTGGGTGACCGGCCCCCAGCCGGCCCCGCCCCACACCCCGCCGCCGGCCCCGGCCCCGACCCATGCCCCGTCACCGCCCCCGGGCCCGCCGCCGACCCCGGCGCCGGGCCACGCGCCGGTTTCGGGCCCGCCGCCGACCCCGGCCCCGGGCCACGCGCCGGTTTCGGGCCCGCCGCCG
>NZ_JBEXPT010000172.1:0-10025 GCF_040612195.1 Streptomyces sp. NPDC006450
TGCGGGCGGCCCGCGCCACCTGGCCCGGAGCGGAACTGGACGCGCTGGCCGCCGCGTTCCCGCGCGGGGCGCACCAGCCCGTGGTCCTCGGCGTCACGGCCCGGTCGGCGGGGCTCGGGCCGCTGGACGCCGCGCACGTGGCGGCGTACGAGAGCGTGGGCGGGCCGGCCACCGCCACCGTACGGCTGCTCGGCCTGGACCCCTTCGAGGCGAGCCGGGTCCTGGCCGGACTCGCCCCCGAGCTGGACTCCGTGTCCCGGCGCGCGGAGCGGGCGGCGCTGCGGGCCCGCACGGACGGTACGCAGGCCCTGCCCGCGGCCTCCTCGCCGCTGCTGGACATCGCGGCGCAGGCCCATGCCGACTGGCCGGTACGCCTGTTCGCCTCCTGATCCATCCACCCCGTACCCCACCCCGTACCCGGCCTCGGCCCCGCGGATGCCCCCGCATCCCCCTTGCTTTCAGCTCAAGGAGACCCCATGCACCTCGACCCCTCCCTCGGCGGCGGGACCTTCCCGCACCGCCACACCCACAGCGCCGAGCCGCTGCGGGCGGACGGGTCCCGCCGGGCCCTGCGCATCGGGCTCGGCGGGCCCGTCGGCTCCGGAAAGACCGCCACCGTCGCGGCCCTCTGCAGGGCCCTGCGCGCGGAGCTGTCCATGGCCGTGGTCACCAACGACATCTACACCCGCGAGGACGCCGAGTTCCTGCTCCGCGAAGCCGTCCTGCCGCCCGAGCGGATCAGCGCCGTCGAGACCGGTGCCTGCCCGCACACCGCCATCCGCGACGACATCTCCGCCAACCTGGAGGCCGTCGAGGAACTGGAGGAGGCCTTCCACGGGCACGGACGGCTCGACCTGATCCTCGTCGAGTCCGGCGGCGACAACCTCACCGCCACCTTCTCCCGGGGCCTCGTCGACGCCCAGATCTTCGTCATCGACGTGGCCGGCGGCGACGACATCCCGCGCAAGGGCGGCCCCGGCGTCACCACCGCCGACCTGCTCGTCGTCAACAAGACCGACCTCGCCCCCCACGTCGGCTCGGACCTGGACCGGATGGCCCGCGATGCCGCCGAGCAACGCGGCGAACTGCCCGTCGCCTTCCAGTCCTTGCGCGGCGAAGAGGGCGTGGCCCCGGTGGCCGCCTGGGTGCGCGGGCGGATCGCCGCCTGGACCGCCCGGTGAGTCCTACGGCGATCCCCGCGGCCCGTCCCGAGGGGACGGGCGCACCCCCCGCCCACCCCACGGCCCCCGTCCCGGCCGGCCTGCGCGCCACCGCCCGGATCGGCGCCGCCGCCGACGGGCGGGGCTCCACCGCCCTGCCGCTGCTGGCCGGGGAGGGGCCGCTCGCCCTGCGCCGCACCCGGGGCGGGCCCGGCGAAGCGGGCGTCATGCTGGTCGGCGCCATGAGCGCCCCCCTCGGCGGTGACCACCTCACGGTCGAGGCCACCGCCGGACCGGACGCCCGGCTGCTGTTCCGCTCCGCGGCGGCCACCCTGGCCCTGCCCGGCCGGCACGGGGAACCCGCGCGGTACGACGTACGGCTCCGGCTCGGGGACGGGGCGGCGGTGCGCTGGCTGCCGGAGCCCCTCGTCTCGGTGCGGGGCAGCGACCTGCGGATCCGTACCCGCGCCGAACTCGCCCCCGCCGCCCGGCTCCTGCTGCGCGAGGAGCAGGTGCTCGGCCGCACCGGGGAGGGTCCGGGCCTGCTGCGCGCACGGCTCACCGTGAACCGGGACGGACGCCCGCTGCTGGACCAGGAGGTGGCCTGCGGACCCGGCGCACCCGGCGGCTGGGACGGTCCGGCGGGACTCGCGGGCCACCGGGCGCTGGGCCAGCTGCTCGTGGTGGACCCGGAGTTCGCGAAGGCCCCGCCGCAGGCCGGGATGCTGGGGGAGTTCGCGGCCCTCACCCCGCTGGCGGGTCCGGCCGTCCTGGTCACGGCCCTGGCCCCGGACGCCCTGCGGCTCCGCGAACTGCTCGACTCCGCCTGCGCCGCCTACGGTTGGTGAGCCCGGGGCGGCCACCAGGGTCGACGAGCTCCGAACCCGGGACGAACCCGACACCGCTCAGCGGTACACCCATTTCCGGATATCGGGTTGGCAAAGAACGGCCCTGCGCTCTGTCGCCCGCTCCCGGTCAGGCGGAAGTATCCCCTGCACATGCCGACGCACATCCACACCGGCACGAACCACGCCGCCCACGGCGGCAGATGACGCAGGGGGAACAACCACGTGATACGCAACGCGGCGCTGGGGAGCGCCGCAACTCTGATCACCGGCACGCTGGCGGCGGGCCTGCTGCTCGCCCCGCCGGCGTCGGCCTCCCAGACCTTCCCGTCCGGCTTCGGCCGCGACAACCCGATCGCCGAGGCGATCGGCACCCAGATCGCCGCCGCCCGCGCGGCGCGCACCGGGATCGACTGGAAGGACTGTCCGCCCGACTGGGGTTTCGCGGCGCCCATCCAGTGCGGCTACGTGAAGGTCCCGCTCGACTACAGCAAGCCGTTCGGCAAGACGATCGACCTCGCGGTCGACCGCGCCGTCAGCACCGGCACCAAGGAGGAGCGCCAGGGCGCGCTCATCTACAACCCGGGCGGCCCCGGTGCCTCCGGCATGCGCTTCCCCCGCCGCATCACCACCAACAGCCCGCTGTGGGTGAACACCGCCAAGGCGTACGACTTCGTGGGCTTCGACCCGCGCGGCGTCGGCCACTCCGCGCCGATCTCCTGCATCGACCCGCAGGAGTACGTGAAGGCCCCCAAGGCCGACCCGGTGCCGGACAGCACGGCCGACAAGAACGCCCAGCGCAAGCTCGCCGAGGAGTACGCGGACGGCTGCAAGGAGCGCAGCGGCGAGATGCTGCCGTTCATGACCACGCCGAACGTCGCGCGTGACCTGGACGTCATCCGTGCCGCCCTCGGGGAGAAGAAGCTGAACTTCCTCGGCGTCTCCTACGGCACCTACATCGGCGGGGTCTACGCGACCCTGTTCCCGACGCACGTGCGCCGCATGATCGTCGACAGCGTGGTGGACCCCTCCCGCGACAACATCTGGTACGAGGCCAACCTCGGCCAGGACGTCGCCTTCCAGATGCGCTGGAACGACTGGGAGGACTGGGTCGCCAAGAACGACGCCTCCTTCCACCTCGGCACCACCCGCGCCGCGGTCGAGGCCAAGTGGCTGGAGCTGCGCGCCAAGGCCAAGGCCAACCCGCTCGGCGGGATCGTCGGCCCGGCCGAGCTCATCGGCTTCTTCCAGAGCGCCCCGTACTACGACTCCTCCTGGGTGCCCGTCGCCCAGACGTGGGCCGCGTACGCCGCCGGTGACGAGCAGGCGCTGATCGACGCCATCGCCCCCGACATGAGCGACATCCAGGGCAACGCCTCGGCGGAGAACGGCAACGCGGTGTACACCGCCGTCGAGTGCGCCGACGCCAAGTGGCCCACCAGCTGGTCCAAGTGGGACCGGGACAACACCAAGCTGCACGCCCAGTACCCCTTCATGACCTGGGCCAACGCATGGATGAACCTGCCCTGCGCCACCTGGAAGTCCAAGCAGTACAACGCGATCGAGGTCGGTGTCGGCCCCCACCGCGGCCTGCCGCCGGTGCTGATCGTCCAGGCGGAGCGGGACGCGGCCACGCCGTACAAGGGCGGGGTCTCGCTGAACCAGCGGCTCGCCGGCTCGCGCCTGATCACCGAGAAGGGCGCCGGCTCGCACGGTGTCACCAACCTGGTGAACCCCTGCATCAACACCCGGGTCGACACCTACCTGCTCACCGGCAAGGTGGACGCCCAGAACGTGACGTGCGCTCCGCACGCCACCCCGGTGGCCCCGGCCCCCGTCGCCGCCAAGCTGCTCGCCCCGGCCCCGGCCGCCGACCAGCAGGCGATCGACGAGCTCCCGGCCATCCGCTAACCGGACGGGGCAAGAACGGCTCGTCCCTCACGGGAGAAGGCTCAGCGCATCCTGCGCCGGGCCTTCTTCCGTGCCTCCTCTTCCTCCGCCTTGACGTCGGCGGCGTACCGGTCCACGTACTCCTGACCGGACAGGGCGAGGACCTCGTACATGATCTCGTCGGTGACGGCCCGCAGCACGGCCCGCTCGCCCTCCATCCCCGCGTACCGGGAGAAGTCCAGCGGCCGGCCGAAGCGGATCGTGACCCGGCGGATCTTGGGGAGCTTCTGCCCGGGCGGCTGGATCTCGAAGGTGCCGACCATCGCGCACGGGACGACGGGCACCGCGGCGCCGAGCGCCATCGCGGCCACCCCCACCTTGCCCTTGTACAACCGCCCGTCGTGCGAGCGGGTGCCCTCCGGATAGATGCCGAGCAGCTCGCCCTTGGACAGCACCCCGAGCCCCTCGCGGAGCGCCGCCCGGCCGGCGTCCTTACCGGAGCGGTCGACCGGGATCTGGCCGGCGCTGCGGAAGAAGGCGGCGGTGAGCCGTCCCTTCAGGCCCGGTCCGGTGAAGTACTCGGCCTTGGCGAGGAAGGTGATGCGCCGCTTGAGGATCGCGGGCATCAGGAAGTGGTCCGAGAAGGACAGATGGTTGCCCGCGATGATCGCGGCGCCGTCCTCCGGGATGTTCTCCAGTCCTTCGATGCGGGGCCGGAACAGGAGCCGCAGCAGCGGCCCCAGGATCACGTGCTTGAGCAAGTGGTAGAACACCAGGCGGCTCCCGTCGACGTCCCGTGGTCACGGACATCCTACGGACGCCTCGCCCGGAGTCGCAGAGGGCGGCCGCTCAGGCACCGCCCGTGGCCGCCATGCCGGCGGTGAGCAGCCCCAGCACCACCCAGCCGAACCACAGCCAGCCGTTGCTTCCGAGGGCCACGGAATACGTGGCGATCGCCACCAGAGAGGCGAAGGTCATCACTGCCATCGCCTTCACGGATCCGGTCATGCCCCATGGTGGCGCCTGAAGGCGGTCCCGCGCTACTGGCCACGCGCTTGGAGCGAGGCGAGATACGAGTTGTAGGCCTCCAGCTCCTGGTCCCCGTTGCGGTCCTCGGACCGGTCGGAGCGCTTCGCGGCCCGTTGTTCCGAGTGGTACCACTGGTAGACCAGCGCGATCAGCACCAGCACCGAGGGGATCTCGCTGAAGGCCCAGGCGATGCCGCCGCCCCACTGCTGGTCGAGCAGCGGGTCGATGCCGAGGGAGGCGGGCGGGTTCGCGTACGTCTTGATCATCGGCTCGCTGCCCATCATCAGCGCGATGCCGAAGAAGGCGTGGAAGGGCATTCCGGCGAACAGCTCCAGCATCCGCATCACGTAGCCGGGGCGGTGCGGGCCCGGGTCCACGCCCATGATCGGCCAGAAGAAGACGAGGCCGACGGCGAGGAAGTGCACCATCATCGCGACGTGTCCGGTCTTGGACCCCATGAGGAAGTCGAAGAGCGGGGTGAAGTACAGGCCGTAGAGGCTGGCGATGAAGATCGGGATGGTGAACACCGGATGGGTGATCACCTTCATGTACCGGCTGTGCAGGAGCATCAGCAGCAGTTCGCGCGGCCCCTTGTGCCCGCGGGCCGCCGGCGGCAGCGCGCGCAGCGCCAGCGTCACGGGCGCGCCCAGCAGCAGCAGGATCGGGCTGAGCATGCTGATCACCATGTGCTGGACCATGTGCACGCTGAACATGACCATGCCGTAGTCGTTCAGCTTGGTGCACATCACCAGGGCCACGCTCAGCACGCCGATGGTGAAGGCCACCGTCCGGCCGACCGGCCAGGCGTCCCCGCGCCGGCGCAGCCGCACCACGCCCCACCCGTACAGCGCGAGGCCGAGGAGCGAGCCGATGAAGAAGAAGGCGTCGAAGGAGAACTCCAGCCCGCGCCCGAGGGTGAAGGGTGGCAGGTCCATGTCCATGTCGTGCATGTCCATGGCGCCGTGCGCGAGGTAACTCAATCTCTTCACTCCCTTGACCCGTGGTGCCCCACCACAGTAATGCCGCCCCCGGACGGGAAATCGTCCGGGGGCGCCCATTACAGGAGTGACACGCAGAAAAGGGGAAAGATCACAGAACGTTCTGCGCCTCGGCGTAACGCTCCGACGGGACCGTCTTCAGGGTCTGGACCGCCTCGTCGAGCGGGACCATGACGATGTCCGTGCCGCGCAGCGCCGTGAGCATCCCGAACTCGCCCCGGTGGGCCGCCTCCACCGCGTGCCAGCCGAAGCGGGTCGCGAGGACGCGGTCGTAGGCCGTGGGGGTGCCGCCGCGCTGGACGTGGCCGAGGATGACCGGGCGGGCCTCCTTGCCGAGGCGGTCCTCCAGCTCGACGGCCAGGCGGTTGCCGATGCCGGCGAACCGCTCGTGGCCGTACATGTCGGTGCCGCCCGACTCCAGGGCCATCGAGCTGCCCTCGGCGGGCTTGGCGCCCTCGGCGACCACGACGATCGCGAAGCGCTTGCCCTGCTCGAAGCGTTCGCCGACGATCGCCGTCAGCTCCTCGATGTCGAAGGGGCGCTCCGGCACGACGATCGCGTGCGCGCCTGCCGCCATGCCCGAGTGCAGGGCGATCCAGCCGGTGTGACGGCCCATGACCTCCACGACCATGACGCGCTGGTGGGACTCGGCGGTGGTCTTCAGCCGGTCCAGTGCCTCGGTGGCGACCCCGACGGCGGTGTCGAAGCCGAAGGTGACGTCGGTCGAGGCGATGTCGTTGTCGATCGTCTTGGGGACGCCGACGATCGGCAGGCCGCCCTGCGAGAGCAGGTTCGCGGCCTTCAGGGTGCCTTCGCCGCCGATCGGGATGATGGCGTCCAGGCCGAGATCGGCGACGTGGCCGCGGGCCCGCTCCACGCCGTCGCGCAGATGGGCGGGCTGGACCCGGGACGAGCCCAGGATCGTACCGCCACGGGCCAGGATGCCGCTCACGGCATCGAGGTCGAGCTTGCGGTAATCGCACTCCAGCAGGCCGCGCCAGCCGTCGTGGAAACCTATGACCTCGTCGCCGTGATCGACGACGGCGCGGTGCACGACGGAGCGGATGACGGCATTGAGCCCGGGGCAGTCGCCTCCGGAAGTGAGCACACCAATGCGCATGGCAGGAGGACCTTTGCAACGTGGGCCGACGACCGGACCACGTCGTCCGGTTGGAACTACCCAGCACCCTACAAGCGGATCGAGGGTGGACTGAACCATCCTCCACATGCTGGTCAGATCAGTCGTACGAAAACACGTCGGCCCGGATACCCCGAGGGGAATCCGGGCCGGACGCCGGGTGTCGGCGGTGCCTGAACCGGTACGCGTGGCCGGTGCCGCTACGCGGGCTGCGTGGCCGCCGCGATGCGCTCGGCGCGCAGCGCCTCGTACCAGCGGTCGTCGATGGGCGGCAGCGCGTTCACGTCGAGGGCCAGCTTCAGCAGCAGGTCAGCGATCTGCGGGTTGCGCGCCAGCACGGGACCGTGCATGTACGTGCCGAACACCGTGTCGTTGTACGCGCCTTCGGTGCCGTCACCGGTGCCGTTGCCCCGGCCCATCGTGACCCGGGCGAAGGGCTTCGCCGTCGGGCCGAGGTGCGTGACGCCCTGGTGGTTCTCGAAGCCGGTCAGCTGCGGCAGCCCGAGCCGCGGGTCGATGTCCCCCAGCACGTCGCCGACGCACCGCTCGCCCTCGCCGCGCACGGTCACCACGTCCAGCAGGCCGAGGCCCTCCTGGCGCTGGCCGACGTCGTTGACGAACTCCTGCCCCAGGATCTGGTACCCGGCGCAGACGGAGAAGACGATCGCCCCGTTCGAGACGGCGCGCTCCAGACCGCCGTCGCGCAGCAGACGCTCGGCGGCCAGCCGCTGCGGCCGGTCCTCGCCGCCGCCGATCAGGTAGATGTCGCCCGAGGTCGGGATCGGCTGGTCGCTGCGCACGTCCACGCGCTGTACGTCCAGGCCGCGCCGGCGGGCCCGGCGCTCGACGACCAGGGCGTTGCCCTGGTCTCCGTACGTGCTGAGCAGGTCGGGGTAGACCCACACCAGACGCAGGCTGTTGTCGCTCATGCTCTTGTCCTTATGGGTACTAGTTGCCGACGCGGCGGCGCACGTCCTGGAAGGCGGTGTAGTTGGCGATCAGCTCGATCTGCCCGGGCGGCGCCAGCTGCACGGCCTCGTCGAGGGTCTCGCACACGCGGAAGTCCAGGCCCGCGACTTCGAGGCGGACCGCGAGGTCCAGCTTGCGGTCGCCGATCACGAAGATCGGGTGGCCGGCCAGGCGCGGGTAGTCCACGTCCCACAGCCAGGAGGTGTCGGTGCCGTCCGCGCCGCGTGCGTTCACCGACAGGATCACCGGGGTCGGCGGCGGGTCGATCAGGGAGAAGGTCTCCAGCCAGCCGGCCGGGTTCTTCGCGAGCAGCAGCCGCAGTTCGCGGCCCTGGAAGCTCACCACGTCGTAGCGGCCGGCGACGGCCTGCACCTGGTACATCCGCTCCAGCGCCACCTGCGGCGGGACGCCGAAGACGGCTGCCACGGCGGCCGAGGTGGCCGCGTTCGCCTTGTTGGCGCGGCCCGGGAGCTGGAGGCTGATCGGCCAGGCGCTGCCGTGCGGGTCGAGCACGTGGTCGCCGGAGAGCACCCAGCTCGGGGTGGGACGCCGGAAACCGCACTCGCCGCAGAACCAGTCGTCGCCGGGACGCTGCATGACGCCACCGCAGGAGGGGCAGGACCAGGCGTCGTCCTTCCACTCCTGGCCGGCCGCGACCCACACCACGTTCTGCGAGGACGAGGCGGCCCACACGATCAGCGGGTCGTCCGCGTTCGCGACGACGACCGCCTTGGAGCCCGAGAGGCCCTCGCGCCACTTCTCCGCGAGCATGCGGGTCTCGGCGGCGCGGTCCAGCTGGTCGCGGGAGAGGTTCAGCAGGGCGATCACCTTGGGGGTGACGTCCCGGGCCACTCCGGCCAGGTACTTCTCGTCCACCTCGATGACGCCGTAGCGGGCGTCCGAACCGCCCGCCAGGGCGGAGGTGATGCCGGCCGGCATGTTCGCGCCCAGCGCGTTGGAGACGACCGGACCGCTGGCCCGCAGGGCCTCCGCGATCAGGCGGGTCGTCGTGGTCTTGCCGTTCGTCGCCGAGACGAGGACGACGTCGAGATGCTGCGCGAGCGCTCCGAGAAGATCGGGGTCGAGTTTGAGTGCGACCTTGCCACCGATCACCGATCCGCTTCCGCGTCCCGCGGCCCGCGACACCGCCGCCGCGGCCTTGCCCGCCGTCACGGCCAGCTTGGCCCGCGGCGAAAGCGGCTCTGTGTTGCCTGCCATCGTCCCTTGTCCTCCTTGCGTCGGTCGCCCCCAGCCTATCCATGACCTGCCCGCGCCCCGACCGCGGCGCCCCCGGTCTGCCGAAGATCTCCTCATATAGTCGCCCGTCGTACCCTTACCGCCATGCGACAGCGTCCCCTCCCCGGTACCTCCGGCCTCGTCCGCACCATGAGCCTGCTGGGCGATCCGGTGCTCCATTCCGCTTGTGCGGAGGTCACCGAGTTCGGTCCGGCCCTCGACCGGCTCATCGAGGACATGTTCGCGACGATGTACGCCGCCCAGGGCGTCGGCCTCGCCGCGAACCAGATCGGCGTCGGGCAGCGGGTGTTCGTATACGACTGCCCCGACGACGAGGACGTGCGGCACGTCGGGCACATCGTCAACCCGCGGCTGGTCTCCGCCGAGGGGGACGAGTTCGCGGGCCCCGAGGGATGCCTGTCCCTGCCGGGGCTGGAGGCGTCCACGGTCCGCTTCGACGAGGCCGTCGTGGAGGGGTTCACCTCGGACGGAACGCCGGTGCGGGTGGCCGGGACCGGGTTCTTTGCGCGGTGTCTGCAGCACGAGTGCGATCACCTGGCCGGTGCGGTGTACGCGGAGCGGGTTACGGGACTGCGGGCGCGCAAGCTGCGCAGGCAGATCCGGAAGACCGACTGGGGTCGGGCCGGGATCCACGCGCTGGGGGAGTGAGAGCCCGGCGGGGCCGGGGTTCCCGGGGCTCCGCCCCGGACCCCGCGCCTCAAACGCCGGCGAGGCTGGATTTGCCCCCGGCGGCGCCGGA
>NZ_JBEXPT010000173.1:0-10011 GCF_040612195.1 Streptomyces sp. NPDC006450
GCCCTGGACACGTCCAGCCCCGCCGGCGTTCGAAGTGATCCTTCAGCTAGTCGGAGAGGCCCGCCAGGTCCCGCAGGCGGCGGGCCTGCGCGGCGCGCTCGGCGGCGCGCTGGTCGTCGTACGGGCGCGACACCGCACCGCGCAGCAGCGCCTTCGTCTCGACCACCGCGTCCCGCGGCGGAGCCAGCAGCGCGGTGGTGAGGTCCTGGACGGCCGCGTCGAGCTCGCCCGCGGGGACGACCAGGTTCGCGAGGCCGATCCGTTCGGCCTCCTCCGCATGGACGAAGCGTCCCGTCGCGCAGATTTCGAGCGCGCGGGCATAGCCGACCATCGAGGTCAGCGGCTGCGTGCCGCCGAGGTCGGGCACCAGGCCCAGCCCCGTCTCGCGCATGGCGAACTGCACGTCGTCCGCGACGACGCGCAGATCGCACGCGAGGGCAAGCTGGAAACCGGCACCGATCGCGTGCCCCTGAACGGCGGCGACGGAGATGATGTCGTTGCGCCGCCACCAGGTGAACGCCTCCTGGTACTCGGCGATGGTGGAGTCGAGCAGTTCCTCCGAACCGCGCGCCAGGTCAAGGAAGGACGGCTCGCCCTCGAAGCCTTCGGGGGTGAACGCCTGCCGGTCGAGCCCTGCGGAGAAGGACTGCCCCTCGCCGCGCAGCACGACGACCCGGACGGTGCCCGGCAATGACCTTCCAGCCTCCGCCAACGCCCGCCAGAGCGCGGGGGATTGAGCGTTTCGTTTGGCGGGATTGGTCAGTGTCACCGTGGCGACCGTGTCGTCGACGGTGAGCCGTACGCCGTCCTTGTCGAGCAGAGCCATCTGTGTGCCTCCGGTGGGTGTGCCGTCGTTCGGCCGCGATCTCGGCCTAAGTGACTGCACAGTAACCACCCGGCCGGCCATGGAGCCGACCGGGGGGTCACCGAAGAACGGTGGAACTGGAACCGTGAAGCTGAATACGGAAAACCGTTGGAACCCGGGGGAACCAAATGGTCAGGCCGTAGCCGCCTTCTTACCGCGCGTCGCGCCACCGCGACCACGCAGCGTGACTCCGGACTCGCTGAGCATCCGATGGACGAATCCGTAGGACCGGCCGGTCGATTCGGCCAGCGCCCGGATACTCGCACCGGAGTCGTATTGCTTCTTCAGGTCTGCCGCGAGCTTGTCACGCGCGGCGCCGGTCACCCGGCTGCCCTTCTTCAGAGTTTCGGCCACCCGTGCCTCCTCTATGGGAAGTGCGCTCTGGACTTCTCATGATCACCCCTCCCCGGCTTCCTGGCCACCCATTCAGCAAGGTCGGTACGGCGGCATTTCTTCGGCCGTGGACGGCCGAGCAGAACGGAATCTCCCCTTCCGCTGCATGACCTCCGTCACATTTTCCCTCGCTCGGTATGAATGGCCAGGTCAGGGGCCGGAGCGGAGAAGCGGAAGGCCCCGGCCGCGCATCCTGGAAGATGCGACCGGGGCCTTCGTCGAGCACGGAGCGGTATGAGACCGTCTCACTCAGATGATGGATCACGTCTGAGCCGAATGATCCATAAGCAAAGGATCACGGAAGCGGAAGCGCCTCAGGCGAGCGCGACCAGGTCCCGGTAGTCCGGGCCCCAGAGGTCCTCGACGCCGTCCGGGAGCAGGATGATCCGCTCCGGCTCCAGCGCCTCGACCGCGCCCTCGTCGTGGGTGACGAGGATGACGGCGCCCTTGTAGGTGCGCAGGGCGCCCAGGATCTCCTCGCGGCTGGCCGGGTCGAGGTTGTTGGTGGGCTCGTCGAGCAGCAGCACGTTGGCCGACGAGACGACCAGCGTCGCCAGGGCGAGGCGGGTCTTCTCACCACCGGACAGGACGCCCGCGGGCTTGTCCACGTCGTCGCCGGAGAAGAGGAAGGAGCCGAGCGTCTTGCGTACGGAGACCAGGTCCAGGTCCGGCGCCGAGGAGCGCATGTTCTCAAGGACCGAGCGCTCCGGGTCCAGGGTCTCGTGCTCCTGGGCGTAGTAGCCGAGCTTGAGGCCGTGGCCGGGGACGACCGTGCCGGTGTCGGGCTTCTCCGTGCCCGAGAGCAGGCGCAGGAGCGTGGTCTTGCCGGCTCCGTTGAGGCCGAGGATGACCACGCGGGAGCCCTTGTCGATGGCCAGGTCGACGTCGGTGAAGATCTCCAGCGAGCCGTAGGACTTCGACAGGCCCTCGGCGGTCAGCGGGGTCTTGCCGCAGGGCGCCGGGTCCGGGAAGCGGAGCTTGGCGACCTTGTCGGAGACGCGGACGGCGTCGAGGCCCGCGAGCAGGCGGTCGGCGCGCTTGGCCATGTTCTGCGCGGCGACGGTCTTGGTGGCCTTGGCGCGCATCTTGTCGGCCTGCGAGTTCAGCGCCGCGGCCTTCTTCTCGGCGTTCTGCCGCTCGCGCTTGCGGCGCTTCTCGTCGGCCTCGCGCTGCTGCTGGTAGAGCTTCCAGCCCATGTTGTAGACGTCGATCTGGGCGCGGTTGGCGTCCAGGTAGAAGACCTTGTTGACGACCGTCTCGACCAGGTCCACGTCGTGGGAGATGACGATGAAGCCGCCGCGGTAGGTCTTCAGGTAGTCGCGCAGCCACACGATCGAGTCGGCGTCGAGGTGGTTGGTCGGCTCGTCGAGGAGGAGGGTGTCGGCGTCGGAGAAGAGGATCCGGGCGAGCTCGACGCGGCGGCGCTGACCACCGGAGAGGGTGTGCAGCGGCTGGCCGAGGACGCGGTCGGGCAGGCCGAGGGCGGCGGAGATGGTCGCGGCCTCGGACTCGGCGGCGTAACCGCCCTTGGTGAGGAACTCGGTCTCCTGGCGCTCGTACTGGCGCAGCGCCTTCTCGCGGGTGGCGCCGGAACCGGAGGAGATGCGCTCCTCGTTCATCCGCATCTTCTTGAGCAGCACGTCGAGTCCGCGCGCGGACAGGATCCGGTCGCTGGCCAGGACGTCGAGGTCGCCGGTGCGCGGGTCCTGCGGGAGGTAGCCGACCTCGCCCGAGCGGGCGATGCTGCCGCCGGCCGGCGTGCCCTCGCCCGCGAGGCACTTGGTGAGGGTGGTCTTGCCTGCTCCGTTGCGGCCGACGAGGCCGATGCGGTCGCCCTTGGCGACGCGGAAGGAGGCGTTCTCGATGAGGATGCGGGCGCCGGCGCGCAGCTCGATGCCGGTGGCGGTGATCACGGAAATACTCCAGGGCGGGTCGGGACGGCGGAAGGGGGGCAGGACGCGATGCTTCTACGCCGCTAATCCGCGAGGAGATTTGCCATGGGAGTCATTCTACCGGGGGTGCGCAACTACTTTCGGGCCCGCCCGCCCCTCCCGGGACCGGCACGGCCCTGACCTCGCGTCCCCCGTTCGGCCCAGGGAATACCTCCCCCACCCGGGGGACGTATGAGGATGAACGGGTTGGTACTCGCCGCAGGGGCGTACTCGTACGTACTCGTACCCCCCTTGGTCGGAATGGAGGGCGGTGCGGGATGCAGTTCGACGACAACGCCGATCTGGACACTTCCGAGGTCAAAGACGTACGCGGCAGCCGCATCCCGGGCGGGAAGGCCACGGTCGGCGGCGGCATCATCGGCCTCATCGCGCTGATCATGGGGCTGCTGTTCGGGGTGGGGCCGGAGCAGCTCGGGCTGTCCGACGGCAGCCCGGAGCCCGCGGCGACCTCCTCCTCCGCCTCCCAGGTGCAGCAGAGCTGCAGGACGGGGCAGGACGCGAACACCAAGGAGGACTGCCGACTGGTGGCGGTGATCAACAGCACCCAGGACTTCTGGAAGCAGGAGTTCGTCAGGCGCGGCGCCCGGTACAGCCCGGCCCAGACCGTGTTCTTCACCGGCAAGGTGGGCACCGCCTGCGGGGCGGCCACCTCGGCGGTCGGCCCGTTCTACTGCCCCGGTGACCGGCAGGTCTATCTGGACCTGGGCTTCTTCAACGAGCTCCGCACCAAGTTCGGCGCGAGCGGCGGCCCCTTCGCCCAGGCGTACGTGGTGGCCCACGAGTACGGCCACCACATCCAGAACCTGACCGGCACCCTGCAGAAGGCCCAGGACGGCCGGCAGGGCGCGAACAGCAACGCGGTACGGGTGGAGCTGCAGGCCGACTGCTACGCCGGGGTCTGGGCCCACAACGCGACGAAGACCCCGGACGAGTCCACGGGCAAGCCCCTGATCACCAGCCTCACCGACGAGGACATAAGGGACGGCCTGGACGCGGCGGCCGCGGTCGGCGACGACCGGATCCAGGAGAAGTTCCAGGGCCGGGTGTCCCCCGAGTCCTGGACGCACGGTTCGGCCGAGCAGCGCCAGCAGTGGTTCTACCAGGGCTACCGCACCGGCGACATGGCCCAGTGCAACACCTTCCGCTGACCGTCACCGCCGCCTGCCATGCTGTGACGTGGGTCACCGTCCATACACGGCACGAGAGGGAGTGATCGTCATGGCAGGCGTTCCGTCCATCTATCCGACACTGGTGTACACCGATGCCAAGGCCGCCATCCAGCAGCTCACCGAGGCCTTCGGCTTCACCCAGGTCGCGGCGTACGAGGGTGAGGACGGGGCCGTGATGCACGCGGAGCTGTCCTACGGGAACGGCATGGTGATGCTCGGCAGCAAGGGCACCGGCAGCGTCTTCGACAAGGCGATGAAGGGGGCCGGGCCCTGCGGGGTCTACGTGGTCGTCGACGACGTGGACGCCCACCACCGCCGGGCCGTCGAGCACGGTGCGGAGATCCTGATGGAGCCGACCGACCAGGACTACGGCTCGCGGGACTACATGGCCCGCGACACCGAGGGCAACGTGTGGAGCTTCGGCACGTACGCGCCGCAGGCCTGATCTCCGCGGCGCGTACGCGCTCCCGCCACGGGCGCTACGCGCCGCCGGTGTGCACCTGGAAGGCGGCCCGGCGCACCGCCTTGGCCAGGGCGGGATCGGGATGGGCGGCGGCCAGCGCGACCAGCACCTGCACCGTGCGGGGGTGCCCGACCGCTCGTACCTCGTCCAGCAGCCGCGGAACGGTGGTCCGCACCGCCGAGTCCAGGTGGCGGGCCAGCAGCTCGGCCTCGCCGTGGTCGGCGATGGCGGCCGCGGTGTCCACCCAGAGCCAGGTCTGCTCCTCGGCGGTGAGCACGTCCTGCGCCTCGTCGGGGTCGACCCCGTCGTGCTCGGCGAGCCAGAGCAGGGCGTAGGGGCGCAGCGCGGCCTCCCGGGAGGCCCCCCGCACTTCCGGTTCGGCGGGGGCTCCGACCACGCGCAGGGCTTCGAAGGCGAGCCCGCGCAGCAGGGCGTCCTCGCCGCGGGCCGCGTGCAGCAGCTCGGAGACCGCGTGGCCGACGGGCCGGGCGGCGAGCCAGGCCTGGTATTCGGCGCGGGCCGGGCCGGGGGTGAGCCGCGCGCAGCCGTGGAGCATGGCGGCGGCGGACTGCTCGATGTTCCCGGCGGGGCTCTGCGCGGCGACGCAGATCTGCTCCAGCTTGACCCAGACGGCCCAGCTCCCGAGCGGGGTGAGGGTGGCCCGGGCGGGGCCGAGGGTGACGGCGTCCACGGCGGCGAGCCCGCCGAGCGCCCAGCGCAGCAGCCGGGCGAGCGGGACGGGCGGCGCGGCCGGCGCGGGACCGGCGTGCGGGGTGGCGACTGCCTGCGCCGTGGACTCGTAGGGGACCTCGCACCGCTCGTCGCGCAGTTCGTCGACGCGCTGCCGGAGCAGGTCCAGCAGATCGGGGACGGTCACGGGACCGGCGGAGAGCTGGAGCAGGGAGAGCAGTTGGGGCATGGCCTCGACCACCTCGGCGACGGCCGCGGGGGCGATGTCGGCGGGGGCCGGGTGGACCAGTGACCAGGCGTCGAAGAGAGCGACCCAGCCGCGCAGGACGGCGGTGTCGTCCCGGTCCCAGGCGCGCAGGCGCCAGCCCGGGCGGGCGTGTCCGCCGTGCATCTCGATCAGGCCCGCGAGCCGGGCGCGGTCCCAGCCGACCCGGATCTGGCCCGGCGTCAGGCTCAGCTGGGCGGCGGCCCGTTCGGCTTCGGCTGCGGGCAGGGCGCCCGCCGGGGCGGGCCCGGCGCCGCCCGCGGCGCCGAGGTGGAGCTCGGCCCAGCGGGCGAGCCGTGCCGCGTCGGCGAGGGAGGCGCGGGCCCTGTTCGCCAGGTCGGCCGTGGCGGGGGTGCCCGCCGGAGGCCGCGCGGCGGTCCGGGTGCGCCGGTCGGTCACCGCCTTGCGGGCCGTGGCCACGGACCGCGGGGCGACGAGTCGGAGTCTGGAGTCGCGAGCCAACTGCTCATCAGGCTTTCGGGACGTCACGTGAGCAGTCTCGCCCGTCACTGGCCGAAAGCCCAAACGGAACCAGCCATTGCCACAAGGCCCCGTAGGGACAGAACCGGACAACCCACCCTCTGAGCCCCGTCCGCCCCGCAGTCTTCGGACAACTCGTCCGACGGTCCGTCAACCGGCCCTTCACATGAAAGGGGTGAGGAAGCGGCGCAGCGCCTCTTCGTACGCGGCCGGATCGGCGTTCCACATCGCTCCGTGGGCGGCGCCGGAAACGGAGTGCAGGGTGACGAGGTCGGGGCGGGCCGCGGCGAGCCGGCGGGAGGGCTCCCAGGGGGCCAGCGTGTCGTCGGGGCCGTGGAAGATCAGTACGGGCACCTTCAGCGCGGCCGGATCCGACCCCGGGGCCCGCCGGTCGGCGCGCAGGCCCGCGCGGCCCTCGGCGGCCTTGACCGCGAACGGGAGCAGGGGGGCCGGGGTGCGGCGCGCGGCGGCGAGGGCGCGCAGGGTGGTGTGCCAGTCCAGTACGGGCGAGTCGAGGACCACTCCGGCGATCCGGTCGGCCAGCGCCGAGCGCTCGACGGCGTGCAGGGCCATGGTGGCGCCGGTCGACCAGCCGTGCAGGACGACGCGGCGGGCGCCGTAGCGCAGGGCGTAGCGGATGGCGGCGTCGAGATCGCGCCATTCGGACTCGCCGAGGTGGCCGAGGCCGTCCGGCGACTCGGGGGCGCCGAGGTCGCCCCGGTATCCGAGGTCCAGGACGGGGAGCTTGTTGCGGTGGAGGAAGGGCATGACCACCATCGGGTGCTCGCGGGTGGCGCCGAGCCCATGAACGGTGATCACCCAGGTGTCGCGGGCCGCGGGCACGAACCAGGCGGGCAGCGCTCCGAGCTCCCCGGGGACGTCCACGTCGGCGTGGTCGAGGCCGAGGGCCGTGCCCGGGTTGCCCAGGTGGACCTGGGGGGTGAGGGTGACGCGGGTCCCGGGGTCGAGGCTTCCGTGGGTGACGGCGACGAGCCGGCGCACCACGGTGTCGGGGCCGTGCGGGGCATCGGGCAGGACGGGCCCGACCACGGCGTGCACCCCGGGCGCGGTGAGCCCGTAGGTGCCGGGCCACAGGGAGGCGAGCGAGCGGGTCAGCTCGACCCGGCCGTCCGCGGTGGAGTGGACGCTGAGGCGGGGGCTGCCGGGGAGCGGACGGCCGGGCTCGGTCCGCAGGGCCGCGTCGGCGGCGTACCGGCCGGCGAGCGCGGCAGCCGTGACGGCGACGGCGGCGGCCGCGCCGGCGCCGATCAGGGTCGTGGTGACGGCCGCTGCCGTCGCTGTAGCGGTACGCACCGCTCCAGTGTCGAGGCGGACGGGTCGGCGGGCCACCGGAGGGATCGCTCCGGTCGCTCGCCGGGAGGGGCGGCGAGGAGGGTGATCTAGGTCTCTTCGGGGTCCCGGCAGCACGGGAGCCCCTATCGGAAGTCCCGCGCCGAAACGTGCGGACATCCCGCTGTGACATGCATGAATCGGCACATCGGCATGCTTCCCGGGACGAAGGTCCCGGTCGGGTGCCGCACCGGTGCACCACATGACCCCTGTCAGTTCACCTTCCGTTCATCCAGGTTGCCTACGGTCCACGAACCACTGACGTCAAACAGAAGCCTGGGTAAATGGAGCACATAACGCTTCTCCTCGGGATCGTGATCATCACCGCTCTCGTGTTCGATTTCACGAACGGTTTTCACGACACGGCCAACGCGATGGCCACCACCATCTCGACCGGCGCCCTCAAGCCCAAGACCGCGGTGGCCATGTCCGCCGTGCTCAACCTCGTCGGCGCCTTCATGTCCGTGGAGGTCGCCAAGACGATCTCCAAGGGACTGGTCAACGAGGAAGGCATCCAGCCGGAGGTCATCTTCGCCGCCTTGGTCGGCGCGATCCTCTGGAACCTCGTCACCTGGCTGGTCGGACTGCCCTCCAGTTCCTCGCACGCCCTGATGGGCGGCCTGATCGGTGCGGCCGTGGCCTCCGCCGGCATGGGCGCCGTCAACGGCAGCGTCGTCGTCACCAAGGTGCTGATCCCCGCGATCGCCGCACCGCTGGTCGCCGGCTTCGCCGCGTACCTGGCCACGAAGGTCACGTACAAGGTCGGCAAGGGCATGGGCGAGAAGACCTCGGCCAAGGGCTACCGCACCGGCCAGATCGCTTCCGCCGGTCTGGTCTCGCTGGCGCACGGCACCAACGACGCGCAGAAGACGATGGGCATCATCACCCTGGCGCTCGTCGCCGGTGGCGCCCTCGCCCCCGGCTCCAACCCGCCGGTCTGGGTCATCGTCTCCGCCGGCCTGGCCATCGCGATGGGCACCTACCTGGGCGGCTGGCGCATCATCCGCACCATGGGCAGTGGCCTGACCGACCTGCAGCCGCAGCAGGGCTTCGCCGCCCAGACCTCGGCCGCCAGCGTCATCCTGGCTTCCTCCTCCCTCGGCTTCTCCCTCTCCACCACCCACGCGTGCTCCGGCGCCGTCATGGGTTCGGGTCTGGGACGCAAGGGCGGCGTGGTCCGCTGGTCCACCGCCTCCCGCATGTTCATCGCCTGGGGCCTCACCCTCCCGGCCGCGGCCCTGGTCGCCGCCGGTGCCGAGCTGGTCATGCGCACCGGGGACATCGGCGTCGCCGGCGTCACGGTCTTCCTGGTCGGCTCCTGCGTCGCCATCTGGCTGATCTCGCGCCGCCAGGTCGTCGACCACACCAACGTCAACGAGGTCGAGACGGCCGACGCCGGGGAGCCGGGTGTCGTCACCACGGCCATCGCGGCCGTCAGCGTCCCGCAGCCCGATCTCGCGGGAGCCGCCGCCGGCAGCACCGCCGCGGTGACGGACGAGGACCTCAAGGCCACCATCCCGGCCGCGACGACGACCCCGGCGGCTCCGGCCGCCGCGGTGTGACCGGCCCGACCCCGAGAACGACAGAGGATTCAGCGGTATGAAGATCGACTGGGAAGCACTCGGCTCCGTCTTCGGGGTCAGCCTCTCCGCCACCGTCGTCCTGGTGACCCTGTTCACCCTGGGTCTGATGGGGCTCTCCAAGCACGAGGCCGCCACCGAACAGGGTGGCGCCGCCACCCTGGCCCGCAGCGGTGCGTACGCCTGCTTCGCGCTCTGCGCGGCGGCCGTGGCCTACGGGATCTACCTGATCGTCGCCTGAGGCGCGGGACGGCACGTACGAAGGCTCCCTCCGGGTTCGTACCGGAGGGAGCCTTCGCATGCCCCGGCCCCGACCCGGCCCCGGTCCGGACCCCTGCCGAGGACCCGGCCCCTCCCCCTCCCGGCCAGCCCGCCGCAGGTCAACGGCGAGTTGACGGGCCTTCGCGCTGCGTGGTGGACTGCCCGAGCCATTACGGCGGCATGGAGAGGAAGTCCGGTGCGAATCCGGCGCGGTCCCGCCACTGTCACCGGCGCCCGCGGACCTCTGGCCGTGTGCGGCCGGGAGCCAGGAACTCTCGCCGCCGGACACGTCGAACCAGGGCGCGGACCCTGAGTGAGGACATACCTTCCACCATGCGTGCCGATCGCGTCTTCGCGTACGGCGTCACGGCGGGCCTGATCGGCGACCGGATCCTCGGGGATCCGCGCCGAGGGCACCCCGTGGCCGCCTTCGGACGAGCCGCCGCCGCCGTCGAACGCGCCCTGTGGCGCGACGACCGCGCCCGGGGCGTCCTGCACACCCTGCTGTGCGCCGGAGGCGCGACCGCCGTCGGCGCGCTGGGC
>NZ_JBEXPT010000174.1:0-9877 GCF_040612195.1 Streptomyces sp. NPDC006450
CGGGGCCCCCGCGCCCGCCCCCGGTTACCCCCCGCCCGCGGGCCCTTTTACTGCCCCCCCGGCCCGCCTACCGGCACCGGGCGTCCGGATCGCGGGCAGGGGGCGTAGCCTCGTAACCGAGCCATATCCACAGTCGCGGCAGGCGCTCGCGTCACCGCACACATGGGGAGAGATCCGATGCCCGAGCTGAGGTCCCGCACCGTCACCCACGGCCGCAACATGGCAGGCGCACGTGCCCTGATGCGTGCCTCGGGCGTAGCGAGCGCGGACATCGGGAAGCCGATCATCGCGGTCGCCAACTCGTTCACCGAGTTCGTCCCCGGCCACACCCACCTGGCCCCGGTCGGCCGCATCGTCTCCGACGCGATCCTGGCCGCGGGCGCCGTCCCCCGCGAGTTCAACACCATCGCGGTCGACGACGGCATCGCCATGGGCCACGGCGGCATGCTGTACTCCCTGCCCTCCCGCGACCTGATCGCGGACTCGGTCGAGTACATGGTCGAGGCGCACTGCGCCGACGCGCTGATCTGCATCTCCAACTGCGACAAGATCACCCCCGGCATGCTGATGGCCGCCATGCGCCTCAACATCCCGGTCGTCTTCGTCTCCGGCGGCCCGATGGAGGCCGGCCAGGCCACCCTCGTCGACGGCACCGTCCGCAAGCTCGACCTGATCGACGCGATGGTGGACGCCTCCAACGACAGCGTCTCCGACGAAGACGTCCTGCGCATCGAAGAGAACGCCTGTCCGACCTGTGGCAGCTGTTCCGGCATGTTCACCGCCAACTCGATGAACTGCCTCGCCGAGGCCATCGGCCTGGCCCTCCCCGGCAACGGCTCGGTCCTGGCGACGCACACCGCCCGCCGCGCCCTGTACGAGGACGCCGGCCGCACCATCGTCGAGATCACCAAGCGCTACTACGAGCAGGACGACGAGTCGGTCCTGCCCCGCAACATCGCGACCCGCCAGGCCTTCGAGAACGCCATGGCCCTCGACATCGCCATGGGCGGCTCCACGAACACGATCCTGCACCTCCTCGCCGCCGCGCAGGAAGCCGGACTGAAGTACGACCTCACGGACATCGACGAGATCTCCCGCCGGGTCCCGTGCCTCGCCAAGGTCGCGCCGAACGTGGCGCCCGGCGGCACGTACTACATGGAGGACATCCACCGCGCCGGCGGCATCCCCGCCCTGCTCGGCGAGCTGCACCGCGGCGGCCTGCTGAACAAGGACGTCACCACGGTCCACTCCGCCAACCTGGAGGAGTGGCTCGCGAAGTGGGACGCCCGCTCCGGCACGGCCCCGGAGGAGGTCATGGAGCTGTGGCACGCGGGCCCCGGCTGCCAGCGTTCCGCCTCCGCCTTCTCCCAGTCCGAGCGTTGGGACACCCTCGACCTCGACGCCGAGGGCGGCTGCATCCGCTCCGTCCAGCACGCGTACTCCAAGGACGGCGGCCTCGCCGTCCTGCGCGGCAACATCGCGCTCGACGGCTGCGTCGTGAAGACCGCCGGTGTCGACGAGTCGATCTGGACCTTCGAGGGCCCGGCCGTGGTCTGCGAATCGCAGGACGAGGCCGTCGACAAGATCCTCCGCAAGGAGATCAAGGCCGGTGACGTGGTCGTCATCCGCTACGAGGGCCCGCGCGGCGGTCCCGGCATGCAGGAGATGCTCTACCCGACGTCCTTCCTCAAGGGCCGCGGCCTCGGCAAGGTCTGCGCCCTGGTCACGGACGGCCGCTTCTCCGGCGGCACCTCGGGCCTCTCCATCGGCCACGCCTCCCCGGAGGCGGCCTCGGGCGGCTCGATCGCGGTCGTGGAGGACGGCGACCGCATCCGCATCGACATCCCGAACCGCTCCATCGAGCTCCTGGTCGACGAAGCCACCCTGGCCGCCCGCCACGAGGCCCTGGGCGGCGTCTACGCCCCGAAGAACCGCGAGCGCAAGGTCTCCGCGGCCCTGCGCGCCTACGCCGCGATGGCCACCAGCGCCGACAAGGGCGCGGTCCGCGACGTCAGCCTCCTGGAGCGCTGACCCCGCGATCCACCGGCCCGGCCCCGTCCGACACCGGACGGGGCCGTCCGCGTTCCCCCCTACGGGCCGAAGCCGCCCGATGTCACCAGGCCGCGGGATCCCCCGCCGCCACCGCGAACACGCTCCCGTCCGGCGCCGACGCGTACACCCGCCCGTCCCCGACCACGGGAGCGGGCAGACTCGCCGCGAAGGTGTCCTTCCCGGTGCCCATCCGCGGCTTGGTCTGGCCTGCGGGCTTTCCCCCGGCCGCGTCGAAGGCCAGCAGCCTCCCGTCCGGAGCGGTCAGGAAGACGTGCCCGTCGGCGAACACCGGTCGGGAGGCCCCCGCCAAGCCGGTCTCCATCCGCCACTTCTCCTTGGCCGGGCCGACCGCTGCCAGCGCGCCGGGGGCTCCGAAGACGTAGACGACTCCGTCCGGCCCCACCGTCCCCTGCGCCTCGTAGAGCGGCGTCAGGAGCCGTACCCGCGTCACGGCGTGGGTGCCCAAGTCCACCCGTACGACCGCGCTGGTCCTGCCTTCCGTATCGGAGTCCAGCAGGTACATCCCGCTGCCCGCCACCCCGACCGGCCGCAGGATCCCAGTTGTCCGGGTCTGCCAGCGCAGTGCGCCACTCCCCGGGTCCACCACGGAAAGCTGGGTCGACTTGCCGTCGGCGGTCGGCGTCGCGCCGTAGAGCACCGGTCGGGAGGACTCCTCCGGTCCACCCCACCAGACCGAACCCACACGGCCGAGCGACTTCGTCCAGCGCGGGGAACCAGTCGTCGCGTCCACTGCCGTGAGGGATCCGTTCACTGTGGCGATCACGACGTTCGCTCCGACGGGCACGACGTGTGAACCTCCGGGGAGGTTTCGTCTCCAGCGCTCTGCACCGGTCGATGCATCCAGTGCTTGTAGCAGCTCGCTGCCCTGCCCCACCACGAACACGAGCCCAGCCCCGAACAGGGGGGCATCGTCACTCGCCGTCGAGGCGCCCGGTGCCCTTGCCGGTACGGTCCACAGCGCGGATCCGTCCGCCGGGGCGAGGCGGGCCACCGTCGATCCGGGCCCCGAGCAGTACAGGGCCGCGGCCTGCCAGGAACAAGCCGTACCCCGCTCACCCAGCCGCACGGACCACGGCCGGAACGGTTGTGGTGTGGGTGTACCCGTGGCGGTGAGCCGCTTCGGTGGCTCGTCGCCTGGCGCGGACCATACGGAGCCGGCTACGGCTCCACCCGCCAGGAGCAGCCCGACCCCCGCCGCGACGGCCACGCGGGTGCGCCGTCTGCGCTCCGGGGCCTTGGCCGGGGTGGCGACCCACTCCCGCCGGTGCGTGACCTCCTCGTCGGCCACCGGCTGCCGCGGCCGGGGGACGAAGGCCTGCGTGTCCTGGTCCGTCGGGTACGCCACCGCCCGCAGCGCCGCGATCAGTGTGTCTGCGCTCGGCCGCTCGGCCGGATCCTTGGCCAGGCACTGCGCGACCAGCGGCGCGAGCCGCTCCGGCAGGCCGGTCAGGTCGGGTTCGCTGTGGACCACCTGGTACGCCACGAGGTAGTGGCTGTCCGAGTCGAAGGGTCCCCGACCGGTCGCCGCGTACACGAGCACGGCGCCCAGGGCGAACACATCGGCCGCGGTGCCCACCTCCCGCGGCCGTTGGAACTGCTCCGGCGCCATGAAGGGCGGGGTCCCGATCAGCTTCCCGGTCTCGGTCCGCAGATCGCTGTCGGCCGGCCGCGAGATCCCGAAGTCGATGACCCGCACCCCGTCCGGGGCCATGAGCACATTGCTGGGCTTCAGATCCCGGTGCACGACCCCCGCCCGGTGGATGTCCCGCAGGGCCTCCGCCAGCCCGGCGGCGAGCCGCGCCAGCTCCCGGGCCTCCAGCACCTGGTCCCGTACCCGCTCGGAGAGCGTCGGGGCATCGATGAACAGCGTGGCCATCCAAGGCCGTTCGGCATCGGGATCGGCGTCGACGACGGGCGCGGTGAACGCTCCGCTCACCCGCCGCGCGGCCGCGACCTCCTGCCGGAACCGGGCCCGGAACTCGGGGTCCACGGCGTGCTGCGGATGCACGATCTTGACGGCGAGTTTCAGCCCCGACTCGGAGGTGGCCAGGTGGACCACACCCATGCCGCCCGAACCGAGCACGGACTCGAGCCGGTACTGCCCGGCGTACTCCGGGAAACCCGCGTAATCCGCACGTTGTGCACGCACCGCTCACCACCCCCGCCGGAGCCTAGTCGATGGCCCGTGCGAATCTCCAAGGTCCTGCTACCCTGCGCGAGTTGCGCAGTGCAACGCTGTAGGGGGGAGTTTTCGCATGTCCGTTGAGAGCGATTCAAGCCAAGTCCAAGGCCTCACCTCGGGGTCGGGATTTCCGACGTTCCCGGTCGCGCCCGGCTACCGCGTGAATGTCCGCAGCGGGCCCGGCACCAACTACTCGGTGACCCGGGTGCTGCCGCTGGGCGCCTCCGTCGGCATTCGCTGCCAGTGCGAGGGCACGAAGGTCTCCGGGCCCTACGGCACGACGACGATCTGGGACAACATCGCCAATGGCGAATTCATCTCCGACGCCTACGTGAAGACGGGCAGTGACGGCTACATCACCAGCCGCTGCGGCTGACGGCACGGAGGGGGAGAAGAAGATGATCAGCAGACGCCGCATGCTCGGCCTGGGAAGCTCCGTCATCGCCGCAGTTCCGGCTGTGATGCTCGCGGGTGCGGGTGAAGCCGCTGCGGGGTCGGGGTTCCCGACGTTCCCGGTCGCGCCCGGCTACCGCGTGAACGTCCGCAGAGGACCCGGCACCAATTACGGGGTCATCCGGGTGCTGCCGCTCGGCGCCTACGTCTCCATCCGATGCCAGTGCGAGGGAACGAACGTCTCGGGCCCGTACGGCACCTCGGACATCTGGGACTGCATCGGCAACGGCGAGTTCGTCTCCGACACGTACGTGAAGACCGGCAGCGACGGCTACGTCGCCACCCGCTGCGCCTGAGGTCCATCCGGTCCATCCCACGGCCCGCCCCGTGAGACACCCCGGGCCGAGGCCGCCCGGCGGGGGATAATCGCTGGTGTGAGCGACGACCAGCGAGACCAGACCCCCGCCGAGCCGGCCGCCGAGGCCCAGGCGCAGCCCACGGGCCCCGAGCCCGAGCCGATCCGCTTCTTCGGCACCACCTGGGTGAACCACGACGGCGGCTACGGCGCACGCCGCGTCGGCGCGGCCCTCATCGCGCTGACCCTCGCCGTCATCAGTGCCTTCCTGCTCCGGTTCTCCTACGAGGGTCTGGAGATCGGCAACGTCGGCGCCTTCCTCAGCATCTCGGTCGTCGTCCTCTTCGCGATCGCCAGCTCCATCGCCTTCGTCAAGACCTGGGAGTCCTTCAGCCGCCGGCCGGCCCCCTCCTCCGACGAGACGGCCCTCAAGGGGCTGAAGGCGATCGGTTTCATCGGCAGCCTCATCGCGTACTTCCTGCGCTGCTTCGTCGAGGCACCCGGCGAGAAGCTGCGCCGCACCGAGTACGAGCGCGCCTCGGCCGAATTCAATCGCCGGCGCAGTTCCCGTACCGGCAACCCGGCCGCCCGCCGCCCCAAGCGCAAGAAGTAGCCCCGCGGGAAGCGAACCCGGCGGGAAGTGGCCCCGGCACTGCCCCAGCCTTGCGCCGAGGCACAGCCGGGAGCATTATTCATCACATGATGAATAACCGAGCGGCCGCCGCCGTCCACGCCGAGGACCTCAGCGTCCGCCGCGGCACCGGCCGCAGCCCCCGCACCGTCCTGGACGGCCTCTCCTTCGACGTCCCCCGCGGCCGCATCACCGGCCTCCTCGGCCCCTCCGGCTGCGGAAAGTCCACCCTGATGCGCGCCGTCGTCGGGACACAGGCCCACGTCACCGGCACGCTCGACGTCCTCGGACACCCCGCCGGCCACCCCGGACTCCGCTCCCGCATCGGCTACGTCACCCAGGCGCCCTCCGTCTACGACGACCTCACCGTCCGGCAGAACCTCGACTACTTCGCCGCGATCCTCGACCCCGGCCGCGCCGCCGCCGAGCGCCGCCACGAGACCGTCACCCGGGCCATCACCGACGTGGACCTCACCACCCACACCACCGCCCTCGCCGGAAACCTCTCCGGCGGCCAGCGCAGCAGGGTCTCCCTCGCGGTCGCCCTCCTCGGCAGCCCCGAGCTCCTCGTCCTCGACGAGCCGACCGTCGGCCTCGACCCGGTCCTGCGCCGCGACCTGTGGAACCTCTTCCACGAGATCACCACCACCCGCGGCGCCACCCTCCTCGTCTCCTCCCACGTCATGGACGAAGCCGAGCGCTGCCACGACCTCCTCCTCATGCGGGAGGGCCGCATCCTCGCGCAGGACACCCCCGACGCCCTGCTCGACCGGACCCGTACCGACACCGTCGAAGAGGCCTTCCTCCACCTCGTCGACGCCGCCAACGCCGAAGCCAACGCCGAAGCCAAGGCCGCGAACGCAACCGTCCCCACCGCCGCAGCCCCCCACGGGAGCACCCGATGAGCACCGCCCGGACCACCGCCACCGCCGCCCGCGTCCTGCGCCAGCTCCGCCACGACCCGCGCTCCATCGCGCTGATACTGCTGGTGCCCGTACTGATGCTGGTCCTGCTCCGCTACGTCTTCGACGGGAGCCCGCGGACGTTCAACAGCATCGGCGCGTCGCTCCTCGGGATCTTCCCGCTCATCACGATGTTCCTGATCACCTCCATCGCGACCCTGCGCGAACGCACCTCCGGCACCCTCGAACGCCTCCTCGCCATGCCCCTCGGCAAGGGCGACCTCATCGCCGGCTACGCCCTCGCCTTCGGCGCCATGGCGGTCGTCCAGTCCCTGCTCGCCACCGGCGTCGCCCTCTGGGTCCTCGGCCTCGACGTCATCGGCTCCCCGTGGCTGCTCCTGCTCGTCGCCCTGCTCGACGCCCTGCTCGGCACCGCGCTCGGCCTCTTCGTCTCCGCCTTCGCGGCGTCCGAGTTCCAGGCCGTCCAGTTCATGCCGGCCGTGATCTTCCCGCAGCTCCTGCTGTGCGGCCTCTTCGCCGCCCGCAACACCATGCAGCCCGTCCTCGAGGCGACCTCGAACGTCCTGCCCATGTCCTACGCCGTCGACGGCATGAGCCAGGTCCTCACCCACACCGACATGTCCGCCGACTTCGTCCGCGACGCCGTCGTCGTCGCCGGCTGCGCCCTCCTGGTCCTCGCCCTCGGCGCCGCCACCCTCCGCCGCCGGACGCCCTGACCGCGATGCGCCGACCCGGACGGCCTGACCGCAGTCCGGACAGGACATCGCCGCGCCCCGCCCGGGTGCAAGGATGGCCACGCAGACGACGTACACGCACCAACAGTTCGGCGAGGTGAATCGGGCATGACCCAGACAGTCGCAGTCCTCGGTACCGGCAAGATCGGCGAGGCCCTGCTCAGCGGGATGATCCGCGGCGGCTGGCCCGCCTCCAAGCTCCTCGTCACCGCCCGCCGCCCGGAACGCGCGGAGGAGCTGCGCACCCGCTACGGCGTCGAGGCCGTCACCAACGCCGAGGCCGCCAAGCGCGCCGACACCCTCATCCTCACCGTGAAGCCGCAGGACATGGGCAAGCTCCTCGAAGAGCTCGCCCCGCACGTCCCCGCCGACCGCCTCGTCATCAGCGGCGCGGCCGGCATCCCGACCTCCTTCTTCGAGGAGCGCCTCGCCCAGGGCACCCCCGTCGTCCGCGTCATGACGAACACCCCGGCCCTCGTCGACGAGGCCATGTCCGTCATCTCCGCCGGCAGCCACGCCACCGCCGCGCACCTCGCGCACACGGAGGAGATCTTCGGAGGCGTCGGCAAGACCCTGCGCGTCCCGGAATCCCAGCAGGACGCGGCCACCGCCCTCTCCGGCTCCGGCCCGGCCTACTTCTACTACCTCGTCGAGGCCATGACCGACGCCGGCATCCTCCTCGGACTGCCCCGCGCCCAGGCCCACGACCTCATCGTCCAGGCCGCCGTCGGCGCCGCCGTGATGCTCCGCGACAGCGGCGAGCACCCGGTCAAGCTCCGCGAGGCCGTCACCTCCCCGGCCGGCACCACCATCAACGCGATCGTGGAGCTGGAGAAGCACGGCGTACGAGCCGCCCTGATCGCCGCCCTCGAAGCGGCCCGCGACCGCAGCCGCGAGCTCGCCTCCGGCAACAGCTGACACCGGCCGGCCGGTACGGGGCCGCGCGCGCAGCACCGCCTCCACGGTCCCCGGATCGGCCGCCAGCTCCGCGTGCCGTACGCGGACCGGCCGCAGCAGCTCCACGACGGCGTCGGCGACATCCCGCTTGAGCGCCCCGTACCCGCTGTACCCGTCCGCGAGCTTCTCCGGCTCGCTCCCGGTGCACGCGGCGAGGACGTCCAGCAGGTTCGCCACCCCGGGCCGCTCCGCCCGGTCGTAGACGACCCCGCCGTCCCCGCTGTCGGTGACGGCCCGCATCACCTTCTTCCGCACGGCCTCGGGCTCGTCGAGGATGAACACCACCCCGGGCCCCGCGTCCCCCGACTTCCCCATCTTCGAGGTCGGGTCCTGCAGGTCCATGACCCGCGCCGCCACCACCGGATGCGTGGCCCTGGGGACGGTGAAGGTGTATCCGTACCGCTGGTTGAACCGCACCGCCAGATCCCGGGTCAGCTCGACGTGCTGGCGCTGGTCCTCACCGACCGGCACCTCATCGGTCCGGTAGGCCAGGATGTCGGCGGCCATCAGCACGGGATAGGTGAGCAGCGACAGCCGCACGCTCTCCCCCGAGGCCTGCGCCTTCGCGGCCTTCTCCTTGTACTGCACCATCCGCCGCAGCTCCCCGTCCGAAGCCGTGCACTCCAGCAGGTAGGACAGCCGGGCGTGCTCGTCCACGTGGCTCTGCACGAACAGCGTGCACTTCTCGGGAGTCAGCCCGGCGGCGAGCAACAGCGTCGCCGCCTGCCGACTGAGCCGGCGCACCCGGGCCGGATCGTGCTCGACGGTCAGGGCGTGCAGATCGACCACGCAGAACAGCGCCTCGTCGGGCTCCTGCTCGGCGGCCACCCACTGCCGTACGGCCCCCAGGTAGTTCCCCAGCGTCAGATGCCCCGTCGGCTTGACCCCGCTGAAGATCCTCGTCATGTCCCTGCTCCCTGCTCGTGTCGGTGTGGGCGTCGACGCCACCGCGTCGGGCGACCGAGCCACTCCCGGGAGGGGAGAAACAGAAACGGCCGCCGTAATCGGCGGCCGTCGAGCGCGTGCGTGCTCGTGTGGATGGTCGGCCGCCGTCAGGCGGCCCACCAGCGAAGGTCGAGCGTGAGCGCACGCGTAGTCATGGGGGAGAGGTTAGACCCTGAGGGGTGAGGACGGCGTCAGGTTTGCCTGCCCTGCGGGTCGGGTCAGCCTGGGGTTGACACACCTGTGCCGGATCCGTAAGGTTCTTCGAGTTGTCCGAAGTGAGCATCCGACCCCGGTCGGTCCCCGGACAGCCATCCCGCACCACACATTCGAACGAACGACTCACTTTGTCGTCCCGTTTTCATGCGTATTTGCGAATGAGGAATCCGCGTTCACGGACGCGGCCGCCGATTAGGTTCGGGGGCGAGGAATCCGCTACTGTCTCACTCGTCGCAAGGGCCCAACAGCCCGAACGGCAAATCCCGTTGACTGGGAGTCAGGCCCGAAAGGATCTGATAGAGTCGAACTCGCCGGAAAGGGAAACGCGAAAGCGAAGAA
Source organism: Streptomyces sp. NPDC006450 (assembly GCF_040612195.1). NCBI lineage: Bacteria > Bacillati > Actinomycetota > Actinomycetes > Kitasatosporales > Streptomycetaceae > Streptomyces > Streptomyces sp. NPDC006450. The sequence goes on from NZ_JBEXPT010000174.1 coordinate 9,749, forward strand.
CTGGAAGGCGGAAAACAAGCGAGACTGACTCTGGTAGAGTCGGAAACGCGAGAACGAAAGCCCGGAGGAAAGCCCGAGAGGGTGAGTACAAAGGAAGCGTCCGTTCCTTGAGAACTCAACAGCGTGCCA
>NZ_JBEXPT010000175.1:0-9681 GCF_040612195.1 Streptomyces sp. NPDC006450
ACCGGCCCGCGCCGACGTGGGCCCGCGCCGGGGCGGCGGCGCTCGCCGTCGGGTACGCGGCGCTGCTCGCGGTGGCGCTGGGCGCCCTGCTGGAGCGTCCGGTGGCCTGGTGGGCGCCGCCGGTGCTGGTGGTCCCGGCGGCGGTGGCGGCGCTCGGGCCGCGGCTGGGCGCCGTACGGGTCCCGGCGGAGGCCGCCGCGGCCGCGGCGGGCCTCCTCGCGGTGGCCCTGGCCACGGGGGACGCTCCGGTGCTCGCGCTGGTCCTGGCGCTGGCCGGTGTGGTGTGCGCGCTGGCGGCGGTACGGCCCGAGCGCCGGTCGGCGGCGGGCTGGCCGGCCGGGGCGCTGTTCCTCGCGGCGACCTGGGTACGGCTCGCGGCTTCGGAGGTGACGGTGCCCGAGGCCTACACCCTGCCGGTGACGGCGGCGGCCCTGGCCGTGGGATTCCTGCGGCGGCGCCGTGACCCGCTGGCCGGGTCCTGGACGGCGTACGGGCCGGGTCTGGCGGCGACCCTGCTGCCGAGCACCCTCGCGGTGTGGGGCGATCCGCACTGGCTGCGGCCGCTGCTGCTGGGGACGGCCGCGCTCGGGGTGACCCTGGCCGGTGCCCGCGGCCGGCTCCGGGCGCCGCTGCTGCTGGGCGGGGCGACGCTGGCGGCGGTGGCCCTGCACGAGCTGACGCCGTACGTGGTCCAGGTGGTGGACGCGCTGCCGCGCTGGCTGCCGCCGGCGCTGGCGGGGGTGCTGCTGCTGGTGGTGGGGGCCACCTACGAGAAGCGGCTGCGCGACGCCCGGCGGCTGCGGGAGGCCATCGGCCGACTGAGGTAACCCGGCGGGCCGGGGGCCGGGGCCGGACGGGTGAAAAAGCCAGAGGCCCGGAGACTGTGAAAGTCTCCGGGCCTCTTGGTCCGGGTGGGCGATACTGGGTTCGAACCAGTGACCCCTTCGGTGTGAACGAAGTGCTCTCCCACTGAGCTAATCGCCCGGACGCACCGCAAACATTACCGCATGTCAGCGGTGCTCTCCGCCATGGTCGGGCGGGCTCACTGGTCCTTGAGGTTCCAGGGCAGCACGAGCCCGTACTTCCACAGGTAGAAGCCGATCAGGACACCCGCGATCACGAGCCCGACGCTGGTCAGGATGATGTTGCGGCGTCGGACCTTCGGATCCAGGGCCTTCTGGGCGGCTTCGCTGACCTTGCGCTTGGTCCAGCGCAGGGCGAGGTGGGCCCAGGCGAATTCGGTGGCCCAGATCGCGAGCCCCGCGAAGATCGCCACCCAGCCCGGTCCGGGCAGGACCAGCATGGCGACGCCGGCGCCGATGACGGCGAGGCCGACGACGAAGACGCCGACCTGCCAGCTCAGGTGCAGGCCGCGGCGGGCCTTGATGAAGGCCGGCGCCTTCGAGACGTGCGGCGCCTCCTCGGCGGTGGATCCGGACGCGGATCCGGACGCGGATCCGGACGCGGATCCGGCTTTGGATTCGGCTGCGGACTCGTCGGTCTCGCGGTCACTCCCCGTGTTCATGGGGACGAATCTACCGGAGGTCCCAGCACACGTGAATGGTGGTTTGGATCCGCCGTCCGAGGGACCCAGAGGTCCGCAAAACGGTCAGAGGGGTTTACAACGGCACCGTAGGTGGCATGTCGATTTCGCCGACGTGCGAATCCCCGAGCGCACACTGAGCGAAAGGCCCTGGCGCTTATGAACACCACGGTCAGCTGCGAGCTGCACCTGCGCCTCGTTGTGTCGAGCGAGTCCTCACTGCCTGTTCCCGCGGGCCTGCGGTATGACACGGCCGATCCCTACGCCGTGCACGCCACCTTCCACACCGGCGCCGAGGAGACGGTCGAATGGGTATTCGCCCGCGACCTCCTCGCGGAGGGTCTTCACCGGCCCACCGGTACCGGCGACGTCCGTGTCTGGCCGTCCCGGAGTCACGGTCAGGGGGTCGTCTGCATCGCCCTGAGCTCACCGGAGGGAGAAGCGCTGCTCGAAGCACCCGCCCGAGCACTGGAGTCGTTCCTCAAGCGGACGGACGCCGCGGTTCCACCAGGAACCGAACACCGGCACTTCGACCTCGACAAGGAGCTCTCCCACATCCTGGCCGAATCCTGAGCCAGGCCTACAGAGGGAACCCTCCCCCGGCCGATGCCGGGGGCCGCACGACACCGTCCGACTCGGGGCGACGGTGCACGGCGGACAACCACATACGGAAGTGCCGGCGCTGTCCATGCGGGAGCCACCCGCGTGGACGGCGCCGGTGCGTTTCGGGGTGACCCGCTAGAGTCGGCCAGCGGCGGCGGCAGCAGACCGTCACCGCAGGCCCGGCCCTTCAGGGAGACCCCGTGCAGATCCCCCACGACACCCGTCGCGCGCTCGACGTCGTCGTCGCGCTGGTGAACACCACGGCCGAGACGGAGCAGCCCGACGGGCTGGCGGACGTGAACGCGCTGCGCAGCTTCGTCCAGGAGTACGCGATCAGCGACGTCGGCGAGCTCAGCGCCCGCGACCTCGCCGGCGTGCGCACGGTGCGCGGCAAATTCGCCCAGGTCTTCGCGGCGCCGAACTCCCGCATCGCCTCCGTGCTGATCAACGAGCTGGTCGCGACGGCCGGCACCACCCCCCAGCTGACCAACCACGACGGCTACGACTGGCACGTGCACTACTTCGCCCCGGGCGCGTCGGTGGGTGACCACCTGGCGGCCGACGGTGGCATGGCACTGGCCTTCATCGTGGTCTCGGGCGAGCAGGAGCGGCTGCGCCGCTGCGAGGCCCCGGACTGCCGGCGGGCCTTCGTCGACCTGTCCCGCAACCGCTCCCGGCGCTACTGCGACAGCCGCACCTGCGGTAACCGGCTGCACGTGGCGGCGTACCGGGCCCGGCGCAAATCGGAGCTGGGCACGGAGCCGGGCTCAGAGCAGGAAGAGATCGTGCACGGCGGCGATCAGCAGCAATCCGCCGATCACGCCTAGGAAGATCATCAGAGGCGGCTGGGAGAGCGCGAAGAGGCAGCCTCGCGGCTCCTCGGCGACGGGGACGGTGGCCGGCGCGGGAACGGCCGGCTCACCCGGCGATGTGTCGAGCATGTCGGGGCGATGATGGCCCAGCGAACCGGCGCGCGCCGCTCAACACGCCAGACGGAACGCGCGAGTTCACCGGATCCCGTCCGATCAGGTGGTTCCCGTCCCGGATCGCCGCCGCGACCGGGGCCACAGCGGGCGGCTCCGCAGCCGCCTGCGTCCCGGCCGCTGCGCGGTCATATGCCGTGCTTCTTGAGGATCGCCTCGATGTCGGAGAAGTCCTCGGCGGGGGCGGTGGCCGGAGTCGGCCGCGGGCGGGCGCCGTCACCCAGCGAGGGCGCGGAAGCGGCCGGGGCGACGGCCTCCTGGGCCGGGCGGCCCTTGGCGGCCTTCGGCCTCTTCCGCTGCGCTTCCCCCTCCCCCGCGCCCAGTCCGCGCCGCTCTATCGCGCGGGTGGTCACGAAGAGCAGCCATGCCAGTCCCAGCACGGCGAACCCGGCCCAGACGGTCGGCTTGAAGACGATTCCGGTCGCCCAGGCCACGACGCCCGTCATCACCAGGCCGACGGGCACCAGCGAGTACGCCGCGATCCGCGTCGCCGCGAGGAATCGCTTGCGGTAGGCGGTCAGCGCGGCGATGCCCAGGCCCGCCGCGGACACCGCGGAGCAAATGGTCTCGGCGAGCATGCGGGGCCTCCAGGGGGCGGATCGGTCGGTCGGACCCGGCCGGCGGGCCGGGCGTTCTGTCCCCATCCATCCTGCACCGGCGACCCTCGCCCTGGCCACGGTCGTGGGCCCCCACGGGCGGATCTCCGGGACATCTCCGGGTCCGGTCTCCTCCCGAGGTCCCGGTCCGTGCCCGTCTGCGCGGGCTGGGAGACTGTCCGCATGACCGATTCCGTGATCCTCGACGTCTGGTGCGAACTTCAGTGCCCGGACTGCCACAGCGCCCTGGACGACGTACGCGCCCTGCGGGCCCGCTACGGCGACCGGCTGGACATCCGGCTGCGCCACTTCCCGCTGGAGAAGCACAAGCACGCCTTCGCCGCGGCGCAGGCCGCGGAGGAGGCCGCCGAGCAGGGGCAGGGCTGGCCCTACGTGGAGGCCGTCCTGGCCCGTACCGCCGAACTCGGCAAGGCCGGCGAGTCGGTACTCGTCGAGGTGGCGCGTGAACTCGGCATGGACGCCGAGGAGTTCGACACCGCCCTGATCGACGGCCGGCACATCCTGATCGTGGACGCCGACCAGGCCGAGGGCAAGGCGATCGGCGTGACCGGCACCCCGACGTACGTGATCGGCGGGGAGCGCCTCGACGGCGGCAAGAGCCAGGAGGGCCTGCGCGCGCGCATCGAGGAGATCGCCGACCGACTGCTCGCCGCGGGCGACGAGGCCTAGGACCCGACCTCGGCCCAGACCTCGACCCCGGCCCCGGCCTCGGCCTCGGCAGGACCCTTCGGGCCCGAGCTCCCTAGATCAGGTCCTTGGCGTAGTTGAAGTTCGTCGTCCGGTAGCCGAGGGACTCGTAGAGCCGCAGGGCCGGGACGTTGTCGGTGAAGACGTGCAGCGCGAGCACCCGGTGGCCGGCCGCGAGGGCGGTGCGTTCCGCGAGGAGCATCAGGTCCCGGCCGTAGCCGCGGCCGCGGTGCTCCTCGGCGACGGCGACGTCGAAGACGTAGGAGTCCCCGCCGTTCGGCGCGACCCACACGGTGCCCACGGGGACGCCGGCCGCCTCCAGCACGGAGAAGCTGACGTCGGGGGTGGCCAGCCCCAGGGGGAGCATGGACGCGTGGTCGTTCGCCGACTTCGTCCGCGCGGCCCCGGCCGGCATGCCGCGGCTGATCCAGCTCTGCGCGTAGCTCTCCAGCGCCGCCGCGTGCCAGGTCTCGAACTCGGCCTCCGTCATCGGGCGGCCGGCCACCCCCTCGGACAGGGCGGGCGGCTCGGCGGGGAGTTCCTTGGCCATGTTGCGGCTGTACTCGGCGTACCCGAGGGCGGCGGCCAGGCGCAGGCCGCCCGCCGAGTCGGCCGGGACCGAGACGCGGACGCGCCGGCAGCCCCAGCCGCGCAGCACTTCCTCGGCGGCGAGCGCGGCGACCGTGGCGCGGCCGCGCCGGCGGTCGGGCTCCTCGACGACGAGTTCGCGGATCTCGGCGACCGTCGGCCCGAAGGGGGTGTCGGCGGCGAGCAGCAGGGCGCCGACGCGCCTGCTGTTGACGCGGATCTCGTACGGGCGCGAGCGCGCCCCGCCGGTGCTCTGCTGAAGCGGCCCGCTCGGCCGCAGGGTGGTGGTCATCAGTCGAGTTCTACCCGCCCTGCGGCCCGAAGCACAGCAGATTTGTCCGGTCCCGGTCAGGAGCGGGGGTCGGTGTCCCCGGCGGAGCGCTCGTCGAAGATCCGCATGGCTTCGGCCGTGACGGGGCCGGGAGCGGAGCCCAGCTCGCGCCCGTCGATCCGTACGACGGCCTGGACGTCGCGCAGGGAGGAGGTGAGGAAGACCTCCTCCGCCTGTTCCAGGGCTTCGAAGGGCAGGTCGGTCTCCTTGGCCCCGCACCATTCGGCGACGAGGGCCCGCGTGATGCCCGCGAGGCAGCCGGAGGCCACGGGCGGGGTGTGCAGCTGCCCGTCGAGGACGACGAACACGTTGGAGCCGGTGCCCTCGCAGAGCCGTCCGACAGTGTTGGCGAAGAGGGCCTCGGAGGCGTCCGCCCGGTGGGCGGCGGCGAGCGCGACCACGTTCTCGGCGTACGAGGTGGTCTTCAGGCCCACCACGGCGGAGCGCTCGTTGCGCACCCATGGCACGGTGACCACGGCGGTGGTGTCGGGGCGGCGGGTGGTCCCGGCGAGGGCGACGATCAGCGTCGGGCCGGCCTCTCCGCGGTCGGAGCCGAGCGGGGAGACGCCTCCGGTGTAGGTGACGCGGAGCCGGCCGAGCGGCAGCGGGTTGGCCTCCAGTACGGCGGCGCAGGCGCGGCGCACCTCGTCCAGGTCGGGGTCCGGCAGGCCGAGGCCGCGGGCCGAGCGGGTCAGCCGCTCCAGGTGCCGGGTGAGGGCGAAGGTCGTCCCGCGCTCCGCCTTGAGCGTCTCGAACACCCCGTCGCCGACGGTGAGGCCGTGATCGAACACGGACACCTTCGCTTCGTCGGCGTCCCTCAGTGCCCCGTCGAGCCAGATCCTCACTGTACGGTCCTCCCGCTTTCGTCCGTCTGTGCATCGATCGCGCCGATCGCGCTGATCGCCCCGCTCGCGCCGGCCGCACCCGTCACACCGGTCACGTGCGCTTCGATCGCTCCCGACGCTACCCGCAGCAGCCGGGCGGCCTTCAGCTCGGTCTCCGCCCACTCGCGGTCGGGGTCGGAGCCCCAGGTGATCCCGGCGCCGGTTCCGAAGAGCAGCCGGGGGCCGCCGGGGGCCGTGCGGTCGATCCAGAAGGTCCGGATGCCGACGGCGAGCTCGGCCGTGCCCCGGTCGGCGTCGACCCAGCCGATGCCCCCGCAGTAGGGGCCGCGCGGGGCGGTCTCCAGGGCCTCGATGATCCGCAGGGCGGAGGACTTGGGAGCTCCGGTCACGGAGCCGGGCGGGAAGGTCGCGGCGAGCAGCTCGGGCCAGCCGGCGCCCTCGGCGAGTTCCCCGGCGACGGTGGAGACGAGGTGGACGAGGCCCGGGTGCTCTTCGAGCGCGCACAGTTCGGGGACGGTCACGGAGCCGGTGGCGCAGACCCGGCCGAGGTCGTTGCGCACGAGGTCCACGATCATCACGTTCTCGGCGTGGTCCTTGGGCAGCAGATCGGCGGCGGTGCGGCCGGTTCCCTTGATCGGGCCGGACTCGACGTGGCGGCCGCTGCGGCGCAGGTAGAGCTCGGGGGACGCGGTGGCGATCTCGACGCCGTGGGCCGGCAGCCGAATCGTTCCTGCATACGGGGCCGGGTTGCCGCGCGCGAGCAGCGCGGTCAGGGCGTCCACATCGGCGCCCGCCGGATCGGGAAGCGGCGCGGACATCACGCGGCAGAGGTTGGCCTGGTAGACCTCGCCCGCCTCGATGTGCTCGCGGATGCGGCGTACGCCGGCGGTGTACGCGGCGCGGTCGAGGGAGGAGGTCCACTCGTCGGCGTCGGGGCCGCGCCAGGCCCCGGGGGCGGGGGCCGGCACCGGGTCGGGGCGTATGTCCCCGAAGCGCGCGCAGACGAGTCGGCCTTCGAAATCGGCCGTCACCGCCCAGAACCCGGTGGAGTCCAGGGCGGCGGGATCACTGGTGACATCTCGGAGATCGGTCGCGAGAAGGCCGCCGAAGCGGGCGAGGGGAGGCAGGTCGTGCACGGCTGCGAGTCTATGACCGGTGACGCCCGGGCGCCGGTGAGGCGTCTGCCGGGTGACCGGCGGTGATCGGGCGGCAGCACGCTGCGGAAACGCGTTTTTGAGCTGGCCCGGGAATCCGCTAGAGTTCAACACGTCGCCAGGGAGCGAAGGGGGAAAACCCCGGAGCGAACACGGCGACCTGCGGACGTAGCTCAGTTGGTAGAGCACCACCTTGCCAAGGTGGATGTCGCGAGTTCGAGTCTCGTCGTCCGCTCAAAGGTGGGGGATCATCTTCCCGAGGACCCCCTGCTTGCTCCATGGTGGAGTGGCCGAGAGGCGAGGCAACGGCCTGCAAAGCCGTCTACACGGGTTCAAATCCCGTCTCCACCTCCAAGGACGATTAGCTCAGCGGGAGAGCGCTTCCCTGACACGGAAGAGGTCACTGGTTCAATCCCAGTATCGTCCACTGGTCCGCAAGGATCCCCGCGCGATTAGCTCAGCGGGAGAGCGCTTCCCTGACACGGAAGAGGTCACTGGTTCAATCCCAGTATCGCGCACGCAGTAAGCTCCACACCCGCCACCTGCGGTGTTCGCACCGTGAACGTGGTCCCGCGCGATTAGCTCAGCGGGAGAGCGCTTCCCTGACACGGAAGAGGTCACTGGTTCAATCCCAGTATCGCGCACCAGTTGTCCGTAAAGCCCCGGCCGTTCCCACGGCCGGGGCTTTCGCGTGTCTCCCCCGGGGCTCAGGAGGAGAAGAGCATCCGGCCGAAGCCGCCCTTGCGGTGGCCGTGACCGTGGCCGTAGCCGCCGTGCTGCGGGGCGCCCCAGGCGGGCGCGGGAGCGGCGTGCTGCTGCGGGTACGCGGCAGGGGCCGGGGCCGGCGGTGCGGCCGGGGGCGGGACCTGGCCGTACTGAGCGGTGTACTGGGACTCCAGGCGGGTCAGCGACTCCAGCTCGCCGTAGTCGAGGAAGATGCCGCGGCAGCCGCTGCACTGTTCTATCTGGACACCGTTGCGGTTGTAGGTGTGCATCATCGCGTGACACTTCGGACACTGCATGACCGGATCAACTCCTCGCCGTTCGCGTCGACACCGGATGCGTACCCGGTGGCGTGAGGCTCACCCTACGACGGAGCCTTCGGCTCCAAGTCGGGCGGGAGGGAGGCAATTCGGGCACAGGCCTCCACCATGAGCCGCTCCACGTCGTCGAGTCGGCGCCGCTCGCGGGCGGACTTGACGAGGGCCAGCGCGGCCGTCTGCACGGTGAGGGCGCGGGCGGCGAGGTCGAGTCGCGGCCAGGGATCGCAGCCGGGTGCACCGGCCGCGGGACCGCCGGCAGCGCGGTAGGCGTCGAGGAAGCGCAGCCAGGTCTCCGTGTCCAGCAGCCCGGCGGCGTACCAGGCCGCGGGCCGGGCGAGGTCCCAGGCGGGCATGCCGAGTCCCAGGTCGTCCACGTCGATCAGCCGCCAGCCCCCGGCCGGGCTCCTGACCAACTGCCCGAGGTGGAGGTCGCCGTGGCAGAGCGCCCCGCCGGACGGCGCCGGCCCCTCCCCCCGGGCCCATCCCGGGAGCGTGGCCGCCGCGACCCGAACGAGCCGCGCCATCCGCGCGGCGTCGGCGTCCACGTCGCCCGCCGGGCACCCGGGGATCCTGACCCCGGCCGGCCGTCCCCCGGGTGCTGCGCCGGGCGGAGCCGGCTCCAGGGGATGGCCCTGCCCGGCGGACGCCCGTACGCGGGCCCGGGGCGGGTGCGCCGCGTCGAGGCGGTGGAGGGCGCGGGCGAGTTTCGCCGGGCCGCGCATCGGGGGGACCGGGTAGGGGAGGTGGTGGAGCGGGGTCCGGTGGAGGGCGGCCAGGAGCTCGGCGGCGGGCTCCCAGGGGGCCTCCTCGGGGCGGTCATGGGCGACCGGAGCGCCGTAGGGCCACAAGGAGACGGGCCGCGAGCCGACCTGGCCGAGCCCGGTGTGCAGCGGGGGCAGCAGGACCCCGGCCAGCGCCGGGTCCCCGGCCAGGCGGATCCGTACCGCCAGGGCCTCGGGATCGCTGTCGCCGGCGTGCGCCTTGGCCACGACGTCCCCGCAGCGGACCACGGTGCCGTCGTCGCGGTCCGCGAGGAGTACGTACTCCGCCGCGCCCGCGTAGGCGGCGAGCGCGGCCGCGCTCACTGGCTCCAGCCGAACCACGCCTCGGTTCTCCCCGTGCCCCGCACCCCGGGCGGGTGCTCCTCGGAACGAGAGTACGCAGCGCGGGGCCGGACGGCAGTGGCGGCGCCGCCGGACGGAGTCCGGCGCAGCGGCCCGGCGCCCGGGGGCCCGCAGGCGCCGAGCCGGCGCGAGGGGCGCTCCACAGGGGTGTGCGCGGGCATGA
>NZ_JBEXPT010000176.1:0-9449 GCF_040612195.1 Streptomyces sp. NPDC006450
CCGATGATCGAGCCGTTCCGCAAGGTGGTGGAAGGTCTCGACTTCCAGCCGGCCAAGGTGTCGGCCGTCTCCACGGTCACCGGAGCTCCGGATGCTGCCTGGCAGGACCCGGAGTACTGGATCGAGCACGTCCTGCGTCCGGTGCGCTTCGCGGACGCGGTCTCGGCCCTGAACGGTCTGGGCGTTTCCCGGTTTGTGGAGATCGGTCCGCAGGGGGTTCTGTCGGCGCTGACTCAGCAGTCCCTTCCCGAGGACTCCCGCGCCGTGGTCGTACCGAGCCTGCGCGGGGACAAGGACGAGACCGAGTCCGTTCTCGCCGCCCTCGCTCGCCTCCACGTCTCCGGTACCACCATCGATTGGGATGCGTTCTACGCCGAGCACGCCCCGGCCCGGATCGACCTGCCCACGTATGCCTTCCAGCGCGAGCGTTACTGGGTGCAGGCGCGTACGGGTGGCGGTGATGTGACCGCTGCCGGTCTCGACGCTGCCGATCACCCGCTCCTCGGAGCCGCGATTTCCCTGCCCGACTCCGACGGCGTCGTGTTCACCGGTCGCCTGTCGGTGGAGGCGCAGCCCTGGCTCGCGGATCACGACGTACTGGGTACGGTCCTGCTCCCCGGCACCGGCTTCGTGGAACTCGCCCTTCACGCGGGTTCGCACGTCGGCTGCCCGGTGCTGGAGGAGCTCACGCTCCAGGCGCCGCTGGTCCTGCCCGAGCAGGGTTCGGTGCAGGTCCAGGTGGCGGTCGGTGCTCCGGACGAGGAGGGCGGTGGGCGCCGTTCCGTACGGGTCTACTCCCGCTCGGACGGTGCGGCCGACTCCCTGTGGCTGCTGAACGCGCAGGGCGTCCTGGGCGAGAGCGGGAGCGAGGGCGAGGCCCTCAAGCCCTTCACGGCCGAGGAATGGCCGCCGGTAGGTGCCGAGGTGGTGGAGGTGGCTGATGCGTATGACGTGCTGCTGCGGCAGGGTTATGCGTACGGGCCGGTCTTCCAGGGGCTGAAGGCTGCTTGGCGGCGTGGCGAGGACGTCTTCGCCGAGGTGGAGCTGGTGGAGGACGAGCGCGCCGATGCCGCGCGGTTCGGGATCCATCCCGCACTTCTCGACGCCGCCATGCACGCCGCGCTGGTGGTGGAAGGCGCGAGCGACGGGGAGCCGACGCTGCCCTTCGTCTGGAACGACGTCACGCTCGGCGTCACGGGGACGCCCGCGGTACGGGTGCACCTGTCACGCGGGGGTGACCGACGGCTGAAGCTGGCCGTGGCGGACTCCGCCGGCCGGCCCGTGCTGGAGGTCGGATCGGTCGTCGGACGGCCGGTGTCGGCTGCGCAGTTGGCGGTGGCTTCCGATGCGGGTGGTGGGTCGTTGCTCCGTATCGAGTGGGAGGAGCTGTCGGTTCCGGGCTCGTCGTCGGAGGTGGTTCTTCCGTTGTGGCGGGATGTGTCGGTGGGCGGTCCGGTGCCGGAGGTGGTGCTGTACGCGTGCGGGGCGTCGGGTGGTGATCCGCTGAAGGCTGTGCGCGAGTCGGCTCATGAGGTGTTGGCGGTGGTCCAGGAGTGGCTGTCGCGGGAGCGGTTCGCTGATTCCCGGCTGGTGGTGGCGACGCGTGGTGCGGTCGCGGTGGAGCCGGGTGAGGACGTGGATCTTGGGCAGGCCCCGGTCTGGGGTCTGGTGCGTGCGGCGCAGGCGGAGAATCCCGGTCGGTTCCAGCTGGTCGATCTGGATCCGGGTGGTCTCGTGGCGGGCGCGGATCCGCGTTCGGTGGCCGGGCTGTCGGCCGCCGTTGCCACCGGCGAGCCGGAGATCGCGCTCCGCGCCGGGAGGATCCTCCTTCCGAGGCTCGCCCGCATGGCTCCGGTGACCGAAGAGTCGCTTCCGGTCTTCGACGCCGACGACACCGTCCTGGTCACCGGCGGTACGAGCGGACTCGGTGCCGTGATCGCCCGTCATCTGGTGTCCGAGCACGGCGTGCGGCACTTGCTGCTGGTCAGCCGGTCCGGTCTGGACGCGTCGGGCGCGGCCGAGCTCCGTGAGGAGCTGGCCGCGTCGGGTGCCGAGGTGCGGATCGAGGCGTGCGACGTAGCCGACCGGGAGGCGCTCGTGGCCCTGCTGGCCGGCGTACCGGCCGAGCACCCCCTCACCGGAGTGGTCCACGCGGCCGGTATATCCGACAACGGTCTGGTCGCGGAGCTGACTCCCGAGCGGTTCGACGGGGTCCTCGGGCCGAAGGCGGATGCCGCCTGGCATCTGCACGAGCTGACCGGGGACCTGGATCTGAAGGCGTTCGTCCTGTTCTCCTCCGCGGGCGGCATGGTGCTCGCGGCCGGACAGGCCAACTACGCGGCGGCCAACGTCTTCCTCGACGCCCTCGCCGCGCACCGCCACGCCCAGGGCCTGCCCGCCACCGCCATGGCCTGGGGCCTGTGGAGCGTGGTCACCGGGCTGACCCGGCAGCTGGACGAGGCCGAGCAGCGGATGGCGCGGCTCGGGCTGCCCGGACTGCCGCAGCAGGAGGCCCTCGCGCTGTTCGACGCGGCGCTGCCGCTGACCGCCGAACCGGTCGTCGTCCCCCTCCGGGTGGACACGGCGGTGCTGCGCTCCCGGGGCGAGACCCCGCCCGCGCTGCTGCGCCGGATCGTACGCATCCCCGCCCGCAAGGCGCAGCGGAGTGCCGACGCGCACGGTGGACAGAGTCTGGCGCAGCGGCTCGCGGGACTGGGGGAGGAGGAACGCCTCGCGTACCTGCTGGAGTTGGTGCGGACCCAGACGGCCGGCATCCTCGGGCGCGCGGGCGCCGCGTCCGTCGAGCCCGGCCGGGCGTTCAAGGACCTCGGCTTCGACTCGCTGACGGCGGTGGAGTTCCGCAACCAGCTCGGCGAGCGGACCGGCATACGACTGCCCGCCACCCTCGTCTTCGACTACCCCAACGCCGAATCCCTGGCGGAGTACCTCCTGGAGGAGGTGTCTCCCGCCGACCACGAGCAGGACCGGAGCGGCTGGAGCGGCCGGACCGGCCCGGACGGACAGGCGGACGAGGCGCATGTCCGCAGCATCCTGCAGGTGATCCCGCTGGCCCGGTTGCGGGAGGCGGGACTCCTGGAGGGCCTCATGCGGATCGGAGCCGGCATGGCGCCGCCGCGCGGCGCCGATCCGGCGGACGACCCCGGCGCAGCCGACGCGGCTGACGCGACCGACGTACAGGAATCGATCGACCTCATGGACGCCGAGAGCCTGATCAGCATGGCACTCGGCACCCGTGACCTTGGCGACGTGAACGAAGAGGCAGGAATCTGACATGGCCAGGCCCGATGAGAAGCTTGTCACCGCGCTCCGCGAGTCGCTGAAGGAGACGGAACGGCTGCGGAGCCAGAACCGCAAGCTGTCCGCCGCCATGCACGAGCCGATCGCGATCGTCGGCATGGCCTGCCGCTACCCCGGAGGCGTGACCACGCCGGAGGGTCTGTGGCGGCTCGTCGCGGACGGTGTCGACGCCGTGTCGGACTTCCCCGGCGACCGGGGGTGGCCGCTGGACGACCTGTACGACCCGGACGGCGGGCCGGGCAAGACCTACGCACGTGAGGGCGGATTCCTCTACGAGGCTGCGGGCTTCGACCCGGGCTTCTTCGGGATCAGCCCCGTCGACGCGCAGGCCATGGACCCGCAGCAGCGCCTGCTGCTGGAGGTGTCCTGGGAGGCGCTGGAGCGGGCGGGCATCGACCCGACCACGCTGAAGGGCACGCCGACCGGCGTCTTCGCCGGCCTGATGTACCACGACTACGCGCAGGGCACCGGAGTGGGCAGTGCCAGCGGCGGCAGTCTCGTCTCGGGCCGGGTGTCGTACACCCTCGGCCTAGAGGGCCCGTCGGTGACGGTGGACACGGCGTGCTCCTCGTCGCTGGTGGCCCTGCACCTCGCCGTCCAGGCGCTGCGGACGGGGGAGTGCTCCCTGGCGCTCGCCGGCGGTGTCGCGGTCATGTCCACGCCGGACATGTTCGTGGAGTTCAGCCGCCAGCGCGGCATGGCGTCGGACGGCCGCTGCAAGTCCTTCGCCGAAGGCGCCGACGGCACCGGCTGGGCCGAGGGCGTCGGCATGCTGCTGGTGGAGAAGCTCTCCGACGCCCGGCGCAACGGCCACCCCGTCGTCGCCGTGATCCGCGGTACCGCGGTCAACCAGGACGGCGCCAGCAACGGCTTCAGCGCCCCCAACGGGCCCTCGCAGCGCCGGGTGATCCGCCAGGCACTGGACAACGCCCAGCTGGGCTTCGCGGACGTCGACAGCGTCGAGGCGCACGGCACCGGCACCACCCTCGGCGACCCCATCGAAGCGCAGGCGCTGCTCGCCACGTACGGCAGGAACCGGCCGCAGGAGCAGCCGCTCTGGCTCGGCTCCATCAAGTCGAACATGGGCCACGCGCAGGCGGCGGCGGGTGTCGCCGGCATCATCAAGATGGCCATGGCCATGCGCCACGGGGTCCTCCCCAAGACCCTGCACGTGGACGAGCCGACGTCCAAGGTGGACTGGTCCGCCGGGCAGGTCGAACTGCTCACGGAGAACCGTCCCTGGCCGCAGACCGGGCGGCCGCGCCGCTCCGCGGTCTCCTCCTTCGGCATCAGCGGGACCAACGCCCACATCATCATCGAGCAGGTTCCCGAGGCCTCCGAGCCGGTACGGGCACCCGCGGCGCAGGGCCCCGCCGCGACCGCGCAGAGCCCCGCGACCGCCCAGAGCCCCGCCGCGACCGCGCCGGCGCAGGTCGCCGCCTCCGAAGTCCCGGACACCGGCGCCCACCTCGTCGACCCGCCGCTGCCGCTGCTCGTCACCGCCAAGACGGAGCAGGCCCTGCGCGACCAGGCCCGCCGACTGCTGGGCTTCCTCGACGACCACCCCGACACCCCGCTCGCCGACATCGCGCACTCGCTGCTCACCACCCGCACGCGGCTGCCCCGCCGCGCCCTGCTGCTGGCCCGCGAGCGGGACACCGTACGGGAGGGCCTGCGGGCCCTGGCCGCAGGCGAGGAAGCCGCGTACCTCGTCCAGGACACCGCCGACGTCACCGGCCGTACGGTGTTCGTCTTCCCCGGCCAGGGCTCCCAGTGGATCGGCATGGCCGTGTCCCTCATGGAGACCTCGCCGGTGTTCGCCGAGAGCCTGGAGGCGTGCGAGCGTGCCTTCGCGCCGTACGTCGACTGGTCGCTCCTCGACGTGCTGCGCGGCACCTCCGACGCCGCTTCCCTCGACCGGGTCGACGTGGTCCAGCCCGCGCTCTTCGCGGTGATGGTCAGCCTCGCCGCGCTCTGGCAGTCCCTCGGGATACGCCCCGACGCCGTCGTCGGCCACTCGCAGGGCGAGATCGCCGCCGCGTACGTGGCCGGGGCGCTCTCCCTGGACGACGCCGCGCGCGTCGTCACCCTGCGCAGCAAGGCCCTGATCGCCCTCGCCGGCACCGGCAGCATGGCCTCCGTCGCCGCCTCCGCCGAGCGGGTGGCCGGCCTGATCGCACCCTGGGGCGAGCGCCTGAGCATCGCCGCCGCCAACGGACCGGCCGTCACCGTCGTCTCCGGCGAGGTGGCCGCGCTCGACGGGCTGGCCGCCGCCTGCGAGGCCGAAGGCGTACGGATGCGCCGCATCGCGGTGGACTACGCCTCCCACTCGGCGCAGGTGTCCTCCCTGGAGGAGCCCCTGCGGGAGCTCCTCGCCGGCTTGCGGCCCACCGCGAGCACGGTCGCCTTCTACTCCACCCTCACCGGGGGCCTGCTCGACACCACCGCCATGGACGGCGCGTACTGGTACCGCAACCTCCGCAACACCGTCCGCTTCGAGGACATCATCCGGCTGCTGTGGCAGAACGGCTTCCGCACCTTCGCGGAATGCAGCCCCCACCCCGTCCTGAACGGCGGCATCCAGGACACGCTGGACAGCATCGAAGGGGCCGACACGGGCGGCGGCACCGTCGTCGTCGGCTCGCTGCGGCGCGACGACGGAGGCCTGGACCGGTTCCTGACCTCGGTCGCCGAGGTACAGGTACGCGGCGGGAACCCGGACTGGCGGCCGCTGTTCGCCCCCGGCGACGAGCCGCGCACCGTGGAACTGCCCACCTACGCCTTCCAGCACGAGCACTTCTGGCTCAAGGGCGTACTCGCCGAGCTGGACCCCACCACCCTCGGCCTGGTCCCGCTGGACCACCCGCTGCTCAGCGCCGCGCTGCCCGCCCCCGACGCCGACGAACTCCAGCTCACCGGGCGGCTGTCACTCGCCACCCACCCGTGGCTCCACGACCACATGGTGGGGGACTCCGTCGTCTTCCCCGGCACCGGCTTCATCGAACTCGTCACCCGCGCCGGCGACGAGGTCGGCTGCGGCACCCTGGAGGACCTCACCCTCCAGTCGCCCATCGTGCTGCCCGAGCGCGGCGGAGTGCAGCTCCAGATCCTGGTGGGCGCCCCCGACGGCGCCGGCCGCCGCACCGTCAGCGTCTACTCGCGCGAGGACGCCTCCGCGTCCTCCTGGCAGCTCAACGCGGAGGGCCTCATCGCCCCCGGCACGCCCGGCGCCTCCTTCGACCACACCGAATGGCCGCCGCAGGGCGCCACCCCGATCGCCCTCGACGGGGCGTATGAGGCCCTGCGCGCCCAGGACTACGGCTACGGCCCGGTCTTCCAGGGCCTCAAGGCCGCCTGGCGGCGCGGTGACGAACTCTTCGCCGAGGTGTCCCTCCCCGAACAGGCGCGCGCAGCCGCCGCATCGTTCGGCATGCACCCCGCCCTGCTCGACGCGGCCATGCACGTCGGCCTGTTCGACGACGACGGCCGCCGCGACGGCGACACCGTCCTCCCCTTCGTCTGGAACGGGGTCACCCTGCACGCGGTGGGCGCCACCGACCTGCGGGTGCGCACGGTGCCGGCGGGTGCGGACGGGGTCTCCCTCCAGGTCGCTGACGCCGCCGGCCGCCCCGTGCTGACCGTGGGCGCCCTGGTGTCCCGACAGGTGTCGGTGGACCGGCTCGCCGTCGGACGCGGACGGGAGGAATCCCTCTTCCGCATCGACTGGAAGGGCCTCGGCAACCTGGCCGAGGACGCACCCGAGCCCGTCCGCTGGGAGGACCTCGGCACCGACGGGGCGGCCCCCGAGGTCGTCGTCCTGACCTGCCCTGCCCACGCGGGCGACGACCCCACCCTGGCCCTGCGCGAGACGGCCCACGAGGTACTGGCGGTCGTCCAGGAGTGGCTGTCGCAGGAGCGGTTCGCTGATTCCCGGCTGGTGGTGGCCACGCGCGGTGCGGTCGCGGTCGAGCCGGGTGAGGACGTGGACCTGGGGCAGGCCCCGGTCTGGGGCCTCGTACGTGCGGCTCAGGCGGAGAACCCCGGGCGCTTCCAGCTGATCGACCTCGATCCGGGCGGCCTCGCGGCCGACTCGGATCCGCGCTCGCCGGCCGCGCTGCCCGCCGCCATCGCCTCCGAGGAGCCCGAGATCGCCGTACGAGGCGGCCGGGTCCGGGTCCCCCGCCTCACCGCCGTGGCGTCGGCGCCGACACCGGCGGCGGCATCCGTGGAAGGCGAAGCGGACACCTCCGCCCCCTCCTCCCCGTCCACCTCCTTCGACGAGAACGGCACCGTACTGATCACCGGTGGCACCGGTGGCCTGGGCGCCCTCGTGGCCCGTCACCTGGTGTCCGAGCACGGCGTGCGGCACTTGCTGCTGGTCAGCCGGTCCGGTCTGGACGCGTCGGGCGCGGCCGAGCTCCGTGAGGAGCTGGCCGCGTCGGGTGCTGAGGTGCGGATCGAGGCGTGCGACGTAGCCGACCGGGAGGCGCTCGTGGCCCTGCTGGCCGGCGTACCGGCCGAGCACCCCCTCACCGGAGTCGTCCACGCGGCCGGTATCGCCGCGAACAGCCTCGTCGGGGAGCTGACTCCCGAGCGGTTCGACGGGGTCCTCGGGCCGAAGGCGGATGCCGCCTGGCATCTGCACGAGCTGACCCGGGACCTGGATCTGAAGGCGTTCGTCCTGTTCTCCTCCGCGGGCGGCATGGTGCTCGCGGCCGGACAGGCCAACTACGCGGCGGCCAACGTCTTCCTCGACGCCCTCGCCGCCCACCGCCACGCCCAGGGCCTGCCCGCCACCGCCATGGCCTGGGGCCTGTGGAACGTCACGACCGGCCTCAGCCGCTGGCTCAGCGACGCCGACCTCGAACGCATGAGGCGTCAGGGCCTGCCGGCCTTCTCGGCCGAGGACGGCCTCGCGCTCTTCGACGCCGCCCTCACCAGCGGGGAGTCCCACCTCGCCGCGCTCCGCGTCGACGCCGCCGCCCTGCGCAAGCGCGGCGACGAGATCCCCGCCCTGCTCCGTGCCTTCGTACCGGCCCCGGCGCGACGGCTGGCCCAGGCGGGCGGCGGCGCCGACGCCTCCGGACTGGAACAGCGCCTCGCGGGGCTGCCGGAGAGCGACCGTCGCAGCGTCCTGCTCGACCTCGTACGAGCCCAGGTCGCCGCCGTCCTCGGCCACAGCACCACGGACGCGGTCGAACCCGGTCGCGCCTTCCAAGAGCTGGGCTTCGAATCCCTCACGGCCGTCGAACTCCGCAACCGACTCAACAAACTGACGGGTCTTCGGCTCCCCGCCACCCTCGTCTTCGACTACCCCAACGCCCGGGCCGTCGCCGAACACATCAGCACCCGTTTCGACGGAGCCGCCTCGCCGGCCCCCCGGGCCGCCGTACGCAAGGGCACCGCGACCGACGACGACCCGATCGCGATCATCGGCATGGCCTGCCGCTACCCGGGCGGCGTTAACACCCCCGAGGACCTGTGGCGACTGCTGATCGACGAGACCGACCCGCTCAGCGAGTTCCCGACCGACCGCGGCTGGTCCGTGGACGACCTGTACGACCCCGAACCCGGAAAGCCGGGGAAGACGTACGCGAAGCACGGGAGCTTCCTGCACGACGCGGCCTACTTCGACCCCGAGTTCTTCGGGATCAGCCCGGGCGAGGCACTCGCCATGGACCCGCAGCAGCGACTCCTCCTGGAGACCTCGTGGGAGGCGCTGGAGCGGGCGGGCATCGACCCGACCCTCCTCAAGGGATCGCCCACCGGCGTGTTCACGGGCCTCATGTACCACGACTACGCCCTGGGCGCGCAGGCGGCGACCACCAGCGGCGGCAGCCTCGTCTCGGGCCGGGTGTCGTACACCCTCGGTCTGGAGGGCCCGTCGGTGTCGGTGGACACGGCCTGCTCGTCATCGCTGGTGGCCCTGCACCTGGCGGCGCAGGCCCTGCGGTCGGGCGAGTGCGACCTGGCGCTGGCCGGCGGTGTCGCGGTCATGTCCACACCCGACATGTACCTGGAGTTCAGCCGGCAGCGGGGCCTGGCGGCCGACGGCCGCTGCAAGTCCTTCGCTGCCTCGGCCGACGGCACGGGGTGGTCCGAGGGCGTGGGCATCCTTCTGGTGGAGCGTC
>NZ_JBEXPT010000177.1:0-9264 GCF_040612195.1 Streptomyces sp. NPDC006450
CCGCCGTCCACGGACGGCGGGGTCGGGCCCTTCTCCTGTGCCCGCATCCCCCAGACTGTGGGCATGTCTCTTCACCAGAACCTCCTCGGGGGCCCCGCCCCCACCCACCTCCCCGACGAGCCGGGTCGCGCGGCCATCGCCGCCGGCACCCCCGCCGTCGAGGTGGCCGCCGCGCACCCGACGTCCTCCCTGGCCTGGGCCCTCCTCGCCGACGAGGCCTTCTCCGCCGGCCGCACGGTCGAGTCGTACGCGTACGCCCGTACGGGCTACCACCGCGGCCTGGACGCGCTGCGCCGCGCCGGCTGGAAGGGCCACGGCCCGGTGCCGTGGGAGCACGAGCCGAACCAGGGCTTCCTGCGCGCCCTGAACGCCCTGGCCCGCGCGGCCGGCGAGATCGGCGAGAAGGAGGAGTACGAGCGCTGCTCGACCTTCCTGCGCGACTCCTCCGAGACGGCCGCGGACGTCCTCGGCGCCTGACGGACGACGTCCTCGGCGCCTGACGGCCGACGCCTTCGGCGCCCGGTACCGGGCGGGTTCCCGCTTGGGGCCCGCCCGGTCGCGGAACGTGACGTGCGCCACTGACTATTGAAGCCCTGCGGCACGACGGTCTTATGATGCGGACAGGGGACCGGAGCTCCACTCACCTCACCGGAAGGAGCGGACCGCTACCCGGAAGCACGTATCGAGGAGACAGCGATGTCGCACGCCCTTGATGCCTCCGGAGACGGCGGTTCGGACACCCCGAACCTCGACTTCGCCGGCACGACCCCCTACGAGGACTACGTCCAGGCGGACGTCCTCACCCATCTCCAGCACCTGCGCTCGGACGACCCGGGCGAGATGGTGTTCCTGGTCACCACCCAGGTCATGGAGCTGTGGTTCACGGTCATCGTCCACGAGTGGGAGACCGCCGCGCAGGCGCTGCGCGAGGACGAGCTCCCCGTCGCGATGGATGCGCTGAAACGATCCCTCCGTGAGCTGGAGGCCCTCAATTCCTCCTGGCGCCCCCTCGCCCAGCTGACCCCGGGCCAGTTCAACGCCTACCGCGGCGCCCTCGGCGAGGGCTCCGGCTTCCAGTCGGCGATGTACCGCCGGATGGAGTTCCTGCTCGGCGACAAGGCCGCCTCGATGCTGGTCCCGCACCGCGGCGCCCCGCGCGTCCACGCGGAGCTGGAGAAGGCCCTCCACGAGCCCAGCCTCTACGACGAGGTGCTGAGCCTCCTCGCCCGCCGCGGCCTCCCCGTCCCGCCGTCCGTCCTCGACCGCGACCTCTCCCAGCGCTACGAGCCCTCGCCCGAGGTCGAAGCCGTCTGGACGGCCCTGTACGCGGCCCCCGACGCCCACCCGGACCTGCACCGCCTCGGCGAGGTCCTCACCGACGTCGCCGAGCTGGTCTGGCGCTGGCGCAACGACCACCTGGTCGCGACCCGGCGCGCGATGGGTGCGAAGACGGGCACGGGCGGCTCGGCCGGTGTGACCTGGCTGGAGAAGCGGGCCACGAAGAACGTCTTCCCGGAGCTCTGGACGGCGCGCAGCCATGTCTGAGCCGACCGCGGACGCGCTCCCGACCCCGCCGACGCCGACCCCCGGGCCGGCACCCGTGTCCACGCTCCCGGACCTGGCGGCCCGCGCCGAGGCCCTGGACGCGGCCGACCCCCTCGGCAAGCTCCGCGACCGCTTCACCCTCCCCGAGGGCGTGGTCTACCTCGACGGCAACAGCCTCGGCGCGCTTCCCGCAGGGGTGGCCGCCCGGCTCGCCGAGGTGGTCACGGAGCAGTGGGGCACGCGCCTGATCCGCTCCTGGACCGAGGGCGAAGCCAACTGGTGGAACGCCCCCGAGCGCATCGGCGACCGGATAGCCCCGCTGGTCGGCGCCGCCGCAGGCCAGGTGGTCGCCGGCGACTCCACCAGCGTCAACCTCTTCAAGGCCCTGGTCGGCGCCGCCCGGCTGGCCGCGCCCGGCCGGACCGAGCTGCTCGTGGACGCCGCCACCTTCCCCACCGACGGCTACATCGCCGAATCGGCGGCCCGGATGACGGGCCTGCGCGTCGTCCCGGTCGACCCGGCCGCCGCTGCGGAGGCGATGGGACCGGAGACCGCCGTGGTCCTCCTCAACCACGCCGACTACCGCACCGGCCGCCTGCACGACCTGCCCGCCCTGACCGCGGCGGCGCACGCCGCCGGGGCGCTCGTGGTCTGGGACCTGTGCCACACGGCCGGGGCGCTGCCCGTCGGCCTCGACGCGCACGCGGTGGACCTCGCGGTCGGCTGTACGTACAAGTACCTCAACGGCGGCCCCGGCGCTCCCGCGTACCTGTACGTCGCAGCCCGCCACCAGTCCGCCTTCGACTCCCCGCTGCCCGGCTGGAACGGCCACGCGGACCCGTTCGCGATGACCCCCTCCTACGAGGCCGCGCAGGGCGTGGCGCGGGCCCGCGTCGGCACCCCGGACATCCTGTCCATGCTCGCGCTGGAGGCCGCTCTGGACGCCTGGGACGGGGTCGCGGTCGAGGACGTCCGCGCGAAGTCCCTCGCGCTGACCGACTTCTTCCTCGACTGCGTGGCGGCGTACGTCCCGGCGGGCAGGGTCGAGCTGGTCACCCCCACCGGGCACGCACAGCGCGCCAGCCAGGTGTCGCTGCGCACGGAGAACGCGGACGGGGTCATGCGCGAGCTCATCTCGCGGGGGGTGATCGGGGACTTCCGTGCTCCCGATGTCCTGCGCTTCGGATTCACCCCGCTGTACGTCGGCTTCGCGGATGCGGAGCGGGCGGCGCGCGCACTGGGTCACATTTTCGGGTGAACCGGTAGCGAAACGTCACATCACCGCGCGGGCGGGGCTACGGCCCCGCCCGCGCCGGTATCTGCCCGGCCCGCCACGGAGGGGGCCGTTCCGGCCTGATACGGTCCCGCTCTGCCGTAACACCGGAACACCAGTCCCCCTTGTCCCATGCGTTACCGGAGGTTGAGCCGATGACGGACCCCGCAGTCGAACGGGACGCCGCCGAGGCCGCCTCGGCCTTCTCCCATCCGCCCGTAGCTCCCGACGCGACGGCCGCCTACGGTGAGCACCCGGACCAGATCGTCGACTTCTACGCCCCGCGCGGGGAGCGGGCGCAGCCGGGTCTCGCGCGTTCCGCTCCGCTGGTCGTCGTCCTGCACGGCGGGGCCTGGCGCGCCCCCTACGACCGGCAGCACGTCACCCCCTTCGCGGACTTCCTGGCCCGCAGGGGTTTCGCCGTCGCCAATGTCGAGTACCGGCGCGGGAGTTCCCTGCCGCACCAGGATGCCGAGGGCCCGGTGGCGGGCCGCTGGCCCGAGACCTTCGACGACGTGGCCGCCGCCCTCGACGCCCTGCCCGGCCTGGCCGCCGACCGCCTGCCGGAGGCGGACCCGCGCCGCACGGTGCTGACCGGCCACTCGGCCGGAGGCCACCTCGCGCTGTGGGCCGCCGCACGCCACGTGCTCCCGTACGACGCCCCGGCCGGCTGGAAGCTGCCTTCGCCGCCGCCGCTGCGCGGCGTGGTGGCGCTGGCCCCGATCGCGGACTTCACGGTCGCGGAGGAGCTCGGGGTGTGCGGGGGCGCCTCGGCACAACTCCTGGGCGGGCCCAAGGGTTTCGCCGCACGGCGTCCGTGCGCCGACCCGGCGGCGCTGCTCCCGACCGGCATCGCGACGGCGGTGGTCCAGGGGCGGAGCGACATCGTGGTCCCGGAGGCGGTGTCCGAGGCCTACGTGGCGGCGGCCGCACTGGCGGGGGAGACGGTGGGGCTGACCCTGCTGGACGGGGTGGGCCACTTCCCGCTCATCGACCCGGCGGCGGACGCGTGCGCGGTGGTGGCGGAAGAGGTCTCGCAACTGGCCTGGTAGGGACCGGCGGTAGGTGAGCCCCGGTTCCGCCTTCCTCGTGCGCCGATCCAAAGTGAAATATTGGGTCAAAGGGATCGGGTACGCAGGTGCGCCCAGCCGCCGCCAACTGCCGCCATTTATCCGGTATTCCTGGGCGGGTTGCCGCTGCCCGGGTGAGCTCCCGGCATCCAAGTCGCGATGGATTTTCACTAAAGTTTGACAAACTTCGCGCCCCGTATGAATGCTTCCCCCATCTGATCTTGCGTCACGCCGACACCTCGGGCCTGCCCCCGCCGTCAGGCGTACCCCGCAGCGGGCCCGGCCGGGCCGGACGTGACGCACGCACACATGTCGTCTTCATGGGGGATCTTCATGTCCAACACGCATGCCCTGACCCGTGGGCTCGCCGGGGCGGCTGCCGCCGGTCTGGTCATCGGCCTTCTGGTCACCGCACCGGCCCACGCGGGCGAGCCCTCCACGGGCCCGGCCGCCACCTCCGTCGCGGACATCGACAAGGGCGGCGCCGGCCAGGGCCGGTCCGTCGCCACGTCGTTGCTCGCCGCCGGACCCCAGATCACGCGCAGCGAGGTGATCAGGCGGGCCGCTTCCTGGGTGGGTCTCGGGCTCGACTACAGCTGGAACAACACCTACCAGGGCTACCGGACCGACTGCTCCGGCTTCGCCTCGATGGCCTGGCGCCTCGGCACGCCCGGCCTGGACACCACCAGCTTCGTCCCCGGCGGCGTCGCCTCCTGGATAGGCAAGAGCGACCTCAAGCCCGGGGACGCCCTGCTCAACGACGCGGCCGGCGCCGGCGGGCACATAGCCATATTCGCCGGCTGGACCGACTCCTCGAAGACCTCGTACGACGCCTACGAGTTCACCGGCAGCGGCGTGCACCACCGGAAGATCCCGTACCCGTACTTCTCCGGCTACGGCACCTTCAAGCCGGTCCGCAACAACAGCATCGTCGACGACGCGGCCGGTGCGGGTCCGGACAACGTCGGTATCTACCGGGCCTCGACGGGCGAGTTCCACCAGCGCTACGACAACGGCACCCTCGTCAAGGTGCCGTGGGGCGAGACCGGCGATCTGCCGGTCGCCGCGAACTGGGACGGTGGGGGCCCGGACAACGTCGGGATCTTCCGCCCCTCCACGGGCGAGTTCCACCTGCGCTACGACAACGGCAGCATCGCGAAGGTGTCGTGGGGTACGAGCGGTGACCTGCCGGTTTCCGCGAACTGGGACGGTGCCGGTCCCGACAACCTCGGAATCTTCCGGCCCTCCACGGGCGAGTTCCACCTGCGGATGGACAACGGCAGTCTGACGACGATCGCCTGGGGCGAGAGCGGAGACCTGCCCGTCGCGGGCAACTGGGACGGCGGTGCGGCGGGCAACGTCGGCATCTTCCGCCCCTCGACCGGTGAGTTCCACCTGCGGATGGACAACGGCAGCCTGACCAAGATCTCCTGGGGCACGAGCGGTGACCTGCCGGTCTCCGCGAACTGGGACGGTGCCGGTCCCGACAACATCGGGATCTTCCGGCCCTCCACGGGCGAGTTCCACCTCCGGATGGACAACGGAACCCTCACCAAGGTCTCCTGGGGCGACACGGGCGACCTCCCCGTCTCCGGCAACTGGGACGCCGGAAACTAGAAACCGCCACACGGCCCGGGAGCCGCACGGCTCCCGGGCCCTGGGCCTCGTACCCGGCCTCGGCCGCCTTCCCGGACGGCTAGAGTGCCACCAGCCGGTGTGAGGAGGCAGGGAATGAGCGACGAGGACGCAGTGCCGCCCGACGTCCCGGCCTCGAAGGACGGACCTGGCGGGGAAGCGGAACTGCTCGGTCAGCGGGTCGAGTACCTCCTCACCTACGTGCAGCCGCTGGGCAGGCGCTACACGCTGCAGGAGGTCGTCGACGGCATCAGGGAAGCCTCCGGTACGAACGACCCGAAGCTGTCCGTCGGCCGGCTGTGGGCCCTGGCCAAGGGCAAGGTGTCCAATCCGACCATCGGCACGCTCCGCGTCCTCGGGGAGTTCTTCGGCGTGCCGCTCGCCTACTTCATCGACGACGAAGTGGCGGCGCGGGTATCGGCACAGCTCGCGCTGGTAGCGGCCATGCGCGCCAACGACGTGCGCTCGGTGGCCCTGCGCGCGGCCGCCGTCGCGACGATGTCCACGCAGGGCTTCGAGGCGGTGCGTTCCCTCGTCGAGCGGGGCCGTGTCATGGACGACGGTCCGGCGGGCGAAGGGAACTCGCCGCCCGGAGCCTGAGATCCGCCACCCAGGAGAGTCGGCCCGGGGAGATCACGCAGGGCCGCCCGGCGGCCGCGTGTTCGGTCGATACGGCGGGGCGGGGACGCGGCCGCTGAACGCAGCCGGCCTCTGACCCTGCTTCCGATGCCCGCCGACTTCGCGGACGGCTCCGGCATATGCGGGATGTGGGTGTCGATGGGAGACGCCGACCTCGTCCACTACACCCCTGTCGCGAGTCGGCCCCACCAGACGCACATCATCCTGCACGAGCTGGCCCACATCCTCCTCGATCACCGGGAGCCCGGCGTTCCCCAGCCCGAGATGCTGGCGCAGCTCTTCCCCGACCTGGACCCCGCAATGGTCACCCGGCTGCTGGGCCGCGGCCGTACCAAGGCCACCACGCGCCAGGAACAGGAGGCGGAGCTGCTGGCCTCCGTCATGTGGCGGCGCTTCAGCGTGGCCCCCGCCGCCGTGGCGACGGCCACCGCGGACACGGCGGACACCCTCGGCAAGGTGCTCGGAGCGTTCGCCGGACGCGGCGGCCCGGGGCGCGCATGAGGCCGTTCGACATCGCCGTCGTCCCGGCCTTGTGGCTGCTCGTCCTCTGGAAGGCACCGTCCCTGAAAGCGGCGCCCCGGCGGGACCGCGCCCTGTGGACGATGTGGACGCTGTGGGCCGTGAGCTTCGGCATCGGAGTGCCGGCGGTCCGCGCCCGGCGATCCTCGAAGGCGTGGCTGCGCTGGGTCCTCCTGGGGTTGGCGGAGGCCGGACTCGCCGCCTCGTTCCTCGCCTCGCCGCTCCCGGACGGTGAGACCGACCTGGTGACGCGGACGGATCTGCCCCTGATGCAGGTGTACTGGGCGATCTTCCTCGCCTACATCGCCTACGGGGTGGCGAGCGCGATCCACCTGTGCTGGCGCTACGGCCGCCAGGTCTTGCCCGGCCCGTCGCGCACCTCGATGAACCTGCTGGGGCTGGCCAGTTGTTTCGGCCTGCTCTACGTCCTGCACCGACTGGCGTATCTCGCGGCGGGCATGGCCGGATCGACCAGTACGGCCGGAGTCGCCGCCACCACGCAAGTACTGCTGAGGGGCGGCCCCGTGGGACCGCCCCTCCGGGCTCGGTTGCGGCTACCGGCTACCGGCTACCGGCTACCGGGATACCGGCTACCGGGATACCGGCCAGCGCCTACCGCCGAGCGCCTGCCGCCTACCGCCTACAGGAACGAGTTGATCTCGATCGTCTCGGTGCGGCCGGGGCCGACGCCGATCGCGGAGATCGGCGCGCCCGACATCTCCTCGAGGGCCTTGACGTACGCCTGGGCGTTCTTCGGGAGGTCCGCGAAGGTCTTGGCCTTGGTGATGTCCTCGGACCAGCCGGGGAGGTTTTCGTAGATCGGCTTCGCGTGGTGGAAGTCCGACTGCGAGTACGGGAGCTCCTCGACGCGCTTGCCGTCGATCTCGTACGCGACGCAGACCGGGATCTCTTCCCAGCCGGTCAGGACGTCCAGCTTGGTGAGGAAGAAGTCCGTCAGACCGTTGACGCGGGTCGCGTAGCGGGCGATCGGGGCGTCGAACCAGCCGCAGCGGCGGTCGCGGCCGGTGGTCACGCCGCGCTCGCCGCCGATGCGGCGCAGGGCCTCGCCGTCCGCGTCGAACAGCTCGGTCGGGAACGGGCCGGAGCCGACACGGGTCGTGTACGCCTTCAGGATGCCGATGACGCGGCTGATCTTCGTCGGGCCGACGCCCGCACCGGTGCAGGCGCCACCGGCGGTCGGGTTCGAGGAGGTGACGAAGGGGTACGTGCCGTGGTCGACGTCGAGCAGCGTGCCCTGGCCGCCCTCGAAGAGCACGACCTTGTCCTCGTCGAGCGCGTTGTTGATGATCAGGGTGGTGTCGGCGACGTACGGCTTGATCTGCTCCGCGTACTGGAGCATCTCTTCGACGATCTGGGCCGGGTCGATCGCGCGGCGGTTGTACAGCTTCGCGAGGAGCTGGTTCTTGCCCTCCAGCGCCGCTTCGACCTTCTGGGTGAGGATCGACTCGTCGTAGAGGTCCTGGACGCGGATGCCGATGCGGTTGATCTTGTCCGCGTACGTCGGGCCGATGCCGCGGCCGGTCGTACCGATCTTGCGCTTGCCGAGGAAGCGCTCGCCGACCTTGTCGAGGGTGACGTTGTACGGCGTGATGAGGTGCGCGTTGCCGCTGAGCAGCAGCTTCGAGGTGTCGATGCCGCGCTCGTTCAGGCCGCGCAGCTCGGAGAGCAGGACGGCCGGGTCGACGACGACACCGTTGCCGATGACCGGGGTGCATCCGGGGGAGAGGATGCCGGAAGGGAGGAGGTGCAGTGCGTACTTCTGGTCGCCTACGACAACCGTGTGGCCGGCGTTGTTGCCGCCCTGGTAGCGCACTACATAGTCAACGGATCCACCGAGCAGGTCGGTGGCCTTTCCCTTGCCCTCGTCACCCCACTGAGCTCCGAGCAGCACAAGAGCGGGCACAGGCGTACACCTCTTCCGGATGGGGCATGTCCAGGGTCAGGGGGCGTACGACGATGTACACCGCAGGCTGAGCCGTCGGACCGGTGCCCCGGAATAGACGAAGGCCCTGGCGCAATAGCGCAAGGGCCTCTTGCACAAAGATGCTACCCGAGGAAGGACCGAGGTGTCGGCTCCAGAGCCCACCATGAGCCATGCGGGCGCGCCGGTAGGCGGCCTGCTCGTGCTCGTCGACCCGGTCGCCCGCCGTCTTGACGGCGAGTCCGTGCGAATCGCGAAAGATGTGCTGTCTGCGGGAGCGGCGGCGAAAATTTGTCTCCCGGACTCACAGGAGGAGTTTGCGCGGGCCCTCGCCCGCCGGGGTCATCGGCAGCCGGTGATCGTGGGCGACGACCGCGCGCTCGTACGGGCCGTCGGGCTGCTGCACCGTGAGCGGGCGCTGTCCGAGGGAGCCGTTTCGCTGATTCCGGTGGGGTCGGCGGGGTCGCTGGTACTGGCGCTGCAGCTCGGCGTGCCGCTGTCGGCCGTGTCGGCCGCGCGGGCGGTCCTGGACGGGGCCGTCGGCATGCGGGACCTGCTGGTCGACGACAGCGACGGGGTGGTGCTGGGCGGCATCGGCATCCCGCCACCGCCCGTGGGGCGCGCGTCGGGGTCCCGGTCGG
>NZ_JBEXPT010000178.1:0-9246 GCF_040612195.1 Streptomyces sp. NPDC006450
CGCCGCCGTTCCCGGCGAGGACTGACCGGGGCCCGTACGGAACCCGGTCGCTCGCGATGACGTCGCTGCCACGGCCACGAGAGGCGAGAGGCACCGCCGCTGCGCCAACCCGGCACCGTGTCGCGGCCGCATGCCGACGGACACCACGTGACGGGCGAATCCGGCATACGGTCGGGTGACCCGCCACCCCTGCCGCCGGCACCGGAACAGGAGCAGCCCGTGCTTCTCTACGCCCAGACCCCAGCACGGCGGAACCGACAGATCCTTGCGGACCTGGTCGCCGTACTGCTGATCGCCGCCACGGTGACGTTCGCCCTGACCGTCCATAGCGCGATCATGAAGTTGGCCGAACCCGGACGCAAGGTCGAGAGCTCCGGCGAAAGTCTCGCCAGCGCCCTCACCGAAGCCGGCGACACCGCCTCCGGGGTGCCGCTCGTCGGCGACCTCCTGAGGAAACCGTTCCGGTCCGCGGCTGACGCCGGCACCGGACTCGCCGACGCCGGACAGTCACTGCAGGACGTCGTCAGCCAGGTGGCCACCCTGGCCGCACTCGCCCTGATCGTCCTCCCCGTGGCCTTCATCCTGCTGCTGTGGCTTCCCCTGCGCGTGCGCTGGATCCGCCGCAGTGCCACCCTCCGGGACCTCTTCGACGCCCCCGGAGGCGCCGACCTGCTCGCCCTGCGCGCCCTCACCGGACCGCCGCGCGCCCTCTCCACGATCCCCACCCCTGCGGGCAGCCTCGCCGACGCCTGGCGCCGCGGCGACCGGCACGTCATCGCCGACCTGTCCGAGATCGCCCTCAGGCGGGCGGGCCTGAAGCCCTGACAGCGGCGCAGCCGGCTGCGGCAGGGAGGAAGCCCGGGCCAGGAGGAGCGGTGCGGGCCGGTCGGACCCGTCGGAAAATGCCTCGACACCCCTCGCATGGATCAGGGACGCTTCGCGGAATGACCAGAATCGACGACACACCTCCCGCGCGGGACGAGCGCACCCAGCTGACCACATTTCTCGACTACACACGGAACACCGCCCGCGCCAAGTGCGCGGGCGTCTCCGCAGAGAACGCCCGCAGGGCGCTCCTGCCGGGCTCACCGCTGATGACCCTGAGCGGAGTGATCAACCACCTGCGCTGGGTCGAGTACTACTGGTTCCAGGTGGTCTTCCTCGGCGAGGAGGACCACGGCCCCTGGACCGAGGAGGACCCCGACCGCGAGATGCGCATCGCCGTCGATTTCCCGCTCGCGCAGCTCCTCGACGAATACGCCGAACAGAGCGCCCGCTACCGCGCACTGGCCGCCCAGAAGAGCCTGGACGACCAGGCCGAGCGGGCCGTCCGCGACGGCCTCCACGTCGACCTGCGCTGGATCCTCCTCCACCTCACCGAGGAGACGGCCCGCCACAACGGCCACCTGGACATCCTGCGCGAAATGCTCGACGGCACGACCGGCGACTAGGGCCGCGGAGCGGATCCGACCGGACCGGATCGGCCGGCGTCGGCGTCGATCCGGCCCTCCGTCGCGTCGGTGAACCCACCGGCACACCGCCGGGACCCGTCAGAACCGCTCCGCCGCAACGGGCGGCCGCCAGGCGACGACACCCATCGAGTTACGAGATATGTCCTGATTTGGGGCTATATTTCACTTCGTCGGTGGGGTGCGGCATCACGGTCGGTGCCCACGCGTGAACGGGGCCGGGATGCGGGACGAGGAAGAGGGTGACGCACCGGGTCCGCCGGTGCGCGAACCGTCCCTGCTCGACTCGATCGTGCCGCTGGTGGTGCTGGCCGCACTGGTGGCCGGGTCGCTGGCCCTCTTCGGGCTCGACGCACTGGACGGGCCGATCCAGGTGGCCCTGGTGCTGTGCGCGATGGCCGCGGCGCTGGTGGCGATGAAGAACGGCCACCCGTGGAGTGAAGTGCAGCGGGCGGGCCAGCGCGCCCTTTCGTCGATCACCAGCGCGGTGTTCATCCTCCTGGCGGTGGGCGCCCTGATCGGGGTGTGGAACCTTTCCGGGACGATCCCGACCTTGGTGTACTACGGCATCCAGGTGCTCTCACCGAGTTGGTACTACGCGGCCACTGCCGTCATCTGCGGCGCCATCGCCCTGAGCACTGAAGGGCATCTGGCTCGCCATGGCGAACGGATTCTCCACCCAGTCGGGTATCCCGCTGATCGACCAACTGCTCTCGCGCAGCGGCATGGACAGCATGCTCCTCACCCTCTGGCTGATCATCGGTGCGGTCACCTTCGGTGCCGTGCTGGAGGAGTTCGGCCTCATCGCCCGGCTCGTGGACCCGCTGATCCGCTCGGCGAAGAGCACCGGACGGCTGTTCCTCACGGTGTTCGCCTGCGCCTTCGGCCTGAACGTCGTCGCCGGCGACCAGTACATCGCCCTCGTCCTGCCCTCGCGGGTGTTCCGTCTGGAGTTCGAGGAGCGCGGGCTCGCACCGACGAACCTGTCCCGTCTCTGCGCCGACAGCGGCACGGTCACCTCCACGCTCGTCCTGTGGAACTCCTGCGGCGCGTTCATGGGAGCCGTGCTCGGCGTTCCCACCCTGACCTACGCCCCGTTCGCGATCTTCAACTACGCCAGCCCGGCCCTGAGCGTCCTCTACGGCATCACCGGGTTCAAGATCGAGAAGGTCACACCGCCCGGGGCCGGGTCAGTGCCCGGCTCCGAGGGCGGGTCCGGGGCCTCCATCGGCCGGTAGCCGGCACCGCCCACCACCGAGAGTCGTAGACGAAGGAAGCCATGAGCAACGCCGAGACCAACGAGGCTGCGGCAACCACCGCAGGCCGGCCGGCCGTCAAGCTGACGCTGCTGACACTGACCGCGATGGTGGTCGGCTCGATGGTCGGCGCCGGGGTGTTCTCCCTACCGCGCCGCTTCGCCCAGGAGACGGGGGTCGCGGGCGCCCTGATCGCCTGGGCGATCGCCGGTACGGGCATGCTGATGCTCGCGTTCGTGTTCCAGACCCTGGCGGTCCGCAGGCCCGACCTCGACGCGGGCGTGTACGCCTACGCCAAGGCCGGATTCGGGGAGTACCTCGGGTTCTTCTCCGCCTTCGGCTACTGGGCGAGCGCGTGCGTCGGCAACGTCACCTACTGGGTGCTCATCATGTCGACGATCGGGGCGATCTGGCCCGCGCTCGGCGACGGGGACACCCTCCTCGCCGTCATCCTCTCCTCGGTCGGCCTGTGGGCCTTCTTCCTGCTGATCCGCCGCGGGGTCAAAGAGGCGGCCGCGATCAACAGGATCGTGACCGTGGCGAAGGTCGTACCCATCCTCGTCTTCGTCCTCCTCGCGGCGTTCTGCCTCGACGCGGACGTCTTCGCAGCCAACTGGGGAGGCGCCGACTACGCCGGCTCGCTGTTCAACCAGGTCCGCGGGACGATGCTGGCCACCGTCTTCGTCTTCCTCGGCGTCGAGGGGGCGAGCGTCTACTCCCGGCACGCCAAGCGGCGCGAGGACGTCGGGCGCGCCACCGTCCTGGGATTCCTGAGCGTCTTCGCCGTCTTCGCCTCGGTCACCATCGTGTCCTACGGGATCATGCCGATGGCCGAGATCGCCGAGCTGCGCCAGCCCTCCATGGCCGGTGTCCTGGAGCAGGCGGTCGGCACCTGGGGCAAGGTCTTCGTCAGCGCCGGCCTGATCGTCTCCGTCCTCGGCGCCTATCTGGCCTGGACGCTCATGGCCGCGGAAGTGCTCTTCGTCGCCGCGAAGGACAAGGACATGCCCCGGTTCCTGGGGCGCGCCACCTCCGAGGACGTGCCGGTTCCCGCGCTGCTGATGACCACGTCGCTGAGCCAGGTCGTCCTGGTCGTCACGATGTTCTCCGAGGACGCGTTCAACTTCGCGCTGGACCTGACCAGCGCGCTGAGCCTGATCCCCTTCCTGCTCGCTGCGGCCTTCGCCGTGAAGGTCACCTTCGGGCCGGGCCGCGGGGAGACCGTCGGTCAGAGCACGCGCGGGGAGCTGGTGATCGCGGTGATCGCCACGCTGTACACGGCGTTCCTGCTCTTCGCCGCCGGGCTCAAGCTGGTCCTGGTCTCCTTCATCCTCTACGCCCCGGCGACGTTCCTGTTCGTCAAGGCACGGCGGGAGCAGAACCGGCGCCTGTTCTCCCCCGGCGAGGCCGTCATCTGTGCCGTCTCCATCGCCGGCGCTCTCGTGGGAGTGCTCGCCCTGGCCGTGGGCTGGATCGAGCTGTGACCCGTACCTGACCCCCGATCCCCTGTCCGGGACATCTGATCCCCGATCCGTCCAACGAAAGGCGCAACGCGTTGAGCACCGACAGCACCCCCCGGCCCGCCTTCGGCGTCCACTCCGAGGTCGGCAGGCTCCGCAAGGTCCTGGTCTGCGCACCCGGGCTCGCGCACCGCCGCCTGACCCCCACCAATGCGGACGACCTGCTCTTCGACGACGTCATGTGGGTGGAGAACGCCCAGCGCGATCACGCGGACTTCGTCAACAAGCTCACCCAGCGCGGAGTCGAGGTCGTCGAGCTGCACAGCCTGCTCGCCGAGACCATGGCCATGGCCGAGGCCAGGACCTGGCTCCTCGACCGGAAGATCACCGCCAACGAGGTCGGCCTCGGGCTTCTCGACGGCACGAGGGCCTTCCTGGAGACCCTCACCCCGCGAGAGCTGGCCGACTTCCTGATCGGTGGGCTGTCGACCGCCGACCTGCCGGACGACTTCCGGTCCGGGTACGTGGCGCTCGCCCGCGAGGCGACCGGTGCGCGGGAGTACCTGATGCCGCCCCTTCCGAACACCCTCTACACCCGCGACACCACCTGCTGGCTCTACGGCGGCGTCACGCTGAACCCGCTGTACTGGCCCGCCCGGCACGACGAAACCCTCCTGATGAAGGCGATCTACACCTTCCACCCCGACTTCAAGGCCTCCACCGTGTGGTGGGGCGATCCCGAACAGAACTGGGGCCAGGCCACGTTCGAGGGCGGCGACATCATGCCGGTCGGCAACGGCGTCGTGCTGATGGGCATGAGCGAACGCACCTCCCGCCAGGCCATCACTCAAGTCGCCGCCTCCCTGTTCAGGAACGGCGCCGCCCAGCAGGTCATCGTCGCGGGCATGCCCAAGCTGCGCGCCGCCATGCACCTCGACACCGTCTTCACGTTCGCCGACCGCGACATCGTCACCCTCTACCCCAAGATCATGGACGCGGTGCACACCTTCTCGCTGCGCCCGAGCGACGAGCCCGTGGGCGTCGAGATCACGGACGAGGGATCGAGCCCGTTCGTCGACGTCGTGGCCAAGGGCCTCGGGCTGCCCCGCCTGACGGTCATCGAGACCGGCGGGGACGCCTACGCCTCCGAGCGCCAGCAGTGGGACAGCGGCAACAACGCGGTCGCCCTGGAGCCCGGCGTGGTCTTCACGTACGACCGCAACACGCAGACGAACACGCTGCTGCGCAAGGCCGGCGTCGAGGTCATCACCATCGTCGGGGCCGAGCTCGGACGCGGGCGCGGTGGCGGCCACTGCATGACCTGCCCGCTCATCCGCGACGCCGTCACCTTCTGACTCGCCCGCCAGGGTCGCGTCGCGGCGCGTCCCCCCGGTCGGTCCACTCCGGTCGCGGCGGGCGAGGACGGCATCGAGCATGAGGTGATGCCGACATCGGCTCGTCGCGTGGAAGAAGGCCCTATGACCACCGTGTCCGGAAAGCACTCACCGGTGAGGCGGGGTGTGACGGCTGTCGCACTGACGCTGGTCACCGTGGTTTCAGGGGTGGCCGTGCTGGCGTCGTGCAGTACGGGCGCGGGAGATGAGTCGACCAGGACGTTCAGCCCCCGGCCCACCCCACCTGACACGGCTTCCTTCTCCGGCCTGCCACCTGCCCCGATGAGTTCGGCCGCGGCCTCCGCACTCGCGTCGGCGTCGGCTGCGGCCTCGTCGGCGTCTGCCGCCGCTTCCGCCTTCGAGGCCTCGGTATCGGCCGAGACGCAGCGGGCGAACGAAGCGGCCGCCAAGGAGCTGGCAAAGGTGTCGGGCGGCGGCAACGCGGGGGCCGATGTCTCGCTGCGCGGCAAGCCGAGGGCCGAGACCGGGGGGCTTCTGGCCGTCATCGTCAGCATCACCAACCGTACGGACAAGAAGGCGTCGTACGCCGTCCAAGTGGAATTCACGGATGCCTCCGGCAAGGTCGTGGAGAGCAGGATCGTCGGAGCGGAGAACCTCGAGCCCGGCGAGCTGGCCCAGCCCCTCGCCATCAGCCGCAAGCCCGCCGACTTGAACTTGACGCCACGGATCGCCAAAGCCCAGCGGTACTGATCGAACGGGCACCGGGCCCGACCTGAACCCAGGCGAGCCGCGGCGCCACGAGAGGCACTGCACACCGCGGCCCCGGCCCCGACTTCGAGATCATGTAGCCCCTCCGGGGTCCGCGCCGGCCTCCATGCAGACCATGGAAGCGGAACCAGGTCGCGGCCGCCGCACGCGGACCACCCCGAGGAGATGGGCTCGGTTCGGCGCGCCTCCCTTCCGTCGTCTTCAGGCGACTTGGCAGAGTTCCGGGCCGGAAGCGGAGTGCGGATGCCGTCCATCCGGTCCTGACTTCGTGACGCATCGGCCGCCGCTCTCTCCACCCGCCCCGGGAGGCGGCGATCCGGCCCGCGATGTGGAGGCAGACCGGGCTGCGGTTGATCTCGCTTTGGGCGTACGCGTGTTGATGAATCGTCAAAGATGGCCACGCGCAGGGATGTTTGGGTGGACGTCGGTACAGATCGGTGCGCGCGGCGACCGATTCCGGGCCGTGGACGGCCCTTGACGGTGAATGGGCGTTGTGCGAATCTCTCGACAGGTCTGGACCAATTGTCGTCATCGGGCGGGGGCCCGAGCTACCAGACGTCCCGGGGAGATCCTGGGATGTCCGGCGGTCCTGACCGCTCACGGCCCGTCGGCCGGTCCCCGGGGGAGGGCCGGACGCCACACAGTGGCCGGTACCTGACGAAAGCCGGTCGCCGCAGTCTGTCGTCGGCCTCTGAAGCCCCGACCTGCGATGGCCCGTACCCCTTGCCGCGTCCGCACGTTCACCCGTGCTGCTCCTCCGCCCTGCTCCGACGTCCTAAGTGAGCCGCTGAATGTCCGAAGTCCTCCCCCTGCCCGACCGCACCCCGGCCTCGCCGGCCCAGCAGGGTGTCTGGCTGACCGATCGGCTGGGACTGGCCCGCGAGGCGTTCCACATGCCGGTCCGGATCTCCTTCGACCGGATCGACACGCAGGCGCTGGTCCGCGCAGTGGCTGTGGTCACTGGGCGCCATCCGGCCCTGGCCGCGCGGCTGGTCGAGCGTGACGGCCAGGTGTGGCAGGAGCCCGCGGCGCGGCGGCCCGAACTGGTGCAGCTCGAAGCACCCGAGGACGAGGCCGACTTGGAGAAGCGGCTGGAGGAGGAGGCCGCCCGTCCGTTCGTCCTGGAGACCGGCCCGCTCAGCCGCTTCACCTTGCACCGGCGATCCGACGGCAGCGCCGAACTACTGGTCACCGCCCACCACTCGGTCTTCGACGGCAACTCCAAGGACATCTTGACCCGGGACCTCGCAGCCGCGTACGGCCCGGCGTCCCATGGCGTGGCCATCGCGCCGGCCGAGCCGGCCGCATCGGCCCCACCGACCGCGGATGCGGACACCGTACGGAGAGCCTCCGAGTGGTACGGGCCGCGCTGGGCCGCCGCCACCGAGCCGGTGCTGCCCGGCGTGTCGCACGCCCCGACCGTCGCCGGGGCCGGTGAGACGGTCGAGTGGCGCCTCGGCGCAGCCGAGGCCGAGGAGTTGGCCGCAGCAGCCGCCCTCGTCGGCACCACGGTCTTCGAGTTCCTCCTCGCGGCCTTGCACGGGCTGTTGCGCCGATACGGCGGCGAATCGGTTCCGGTGTCCGTGCCGCTCTCCACCCGGACTACCGAACTCCGTGAGGAAATAGGGCTCTTCGTCAATGAACTGCCCGTGCACGCGCCGCCTGCGGCCGATGCTTCACAGACCTTCGCCGCCTTCGCCGCGGCCGTCCGGGCCGAGGTGCGGGCCGGCTACCCGTACCGCAGCGTGCCCTTCGGCGCCGCCGTCACCGCACTGAGCCCCCGCGTCGGCCTGACCGCCGTCTCGCTCGGCTACCGCCGGCGCGGCCCGGACCCCGACTTCGCCGACACCGGCGCCCGGGTCGACTGGGCCGTGCACAACCGCACGGCCCGCAACACCCTCCACCTCCAGATCGTCGAAGCCCCCAGGAGCCGCCGCGCCCCCCGCGGCGGCGTCGACTTCAGCCTGCAGTACGACCCTGCCGTGCTCGCCCCGGACGCCGCCCGCCGGGTCGCCGGCCACTACAGCACTCTGCTCGCCGGTGCGGTCGCCGACCCCGGCGCCCGTCTGCTGGACCTGCCGCTGCTGGACGCCGCCGAGCTCCGGGCCGTCACCACCGCTCCGAACGCCACCGATCGGCCCTATCCGGCCGACCGGACCGTGCTCGACCTGATCCGCGCCCAGGCCGCCGCCACCCCCGGGGCGATCGCGGTCAGCGCAGCAGGCCGCCACCTCAGCTACCGCGAACTCATGACCCGTACAGCTCAGTTGGCGGTAGCACTGCGCGCCGGCGGCGTCAGACCCGGCGACCTGGTAGCCCTCCACCTGGACCGTACCACCGACCTGCCCGCCGCTCTGCTCGCCGTCCTCGCCGCCGGCGCGGCGTACCTGCCGCTGGACCCCGGCTATCCGGCCGAACGCCTCGCCCTCGTCCTACGGGACTCCGGAGCCGTTCTGGTGCTCGCCGACCGCGAGCCCTCGCCCCTGGTCGCCGCAGCCGCCCCTGCGGTCCTACGGCTCCCGGCGCCGTCGGCGTACGACCCGGCCGGGGACGCCCCCGACGCCGCCCCCGGTCCGGACGACGTGGCGTACGTCCTCTACACCTCCGGCTCCACAGGCCGCCCCAAGGGCGTCGCGGTCGGGCACCGGGCCCTGGTCAACCTGCTCACTTCCTTCGCCGACCGGCTCGATTCGGACCCTCGGCACGCCTGGCTCGGACTGACCTCGCTCTCGTTCGACATCTCCGCGCTGGAGCTCTACCTGCCGCTGATCACCGGCGGCCGCCTGGTCCTGGCCCCGGACGGCCTCGCCGTCGACGGACCCGGCCTGCTCGCGCTGATCGGCGCCGAGGGCGTCACCCACGTACAGGCAACGCCGTCCGGATGGCGCGTGATGCTCACGGCGGGGAGCGCCACCGACGCGCTCGCCGCCGTCACCGG
>NZ_JBEXPT010000179.1:0-9030 GCF_040612195.1 Streptomyces sp. NPDC006450
CACCGCTGCGCCGTCCATGGGGCCGGCCGAGCCCGCGGGCCGGGTGGCCGCATCGGGCGGGCCGCTGTCCGCCGGGCGCGGAGCCGCGCACGTGGGCGTTCCCGTTGCCGCCGGCGACGCCGGAGCGGGCCGCCTGGTGGCCACCGGCCGCCCCGGCCCGGGGCCCGACCGGGGCGCCGCGGCTCCGGGGCTGCTGTCGGCGCCGACGCGAGGGGCTGCCGGGGCCGCGGCTCCGGGCGACGCCCGGTCGACGGGTGGGGGCGCGCTCGCCAAGGCGGCCGCCGTCACCGCCGGGCTCACCGCAGCCGGGGCGCTGTTCGGGCTGGTCCGCGACCAGACCATCGCGCACCTCTTCGGAGCCGGGCACGACAGCGACGCCTTCCTCATCGCCTGGACCGTTCCCGAGATGGCCTCGACGCTGCTCATCGAGGACGCCATGGCCCTGCTGATGGTGCCCGCGTTCAGCCACGCCCTGGCCCGCCGGGCTGCCAGCAGGGCCGGGCTCACCCGCAAGGAGGCCCGCGCGCAGGATCCCGTACGCCTGCTCGTGGGGGCCACGCTGCCGCGGCTGCTGGTGCTCCTGGCCGCCGTGGCCTCCGTGCTCATCGTCGCCGCGCCGCTCGTCGTGGGCGTGCTCGCGCCGGGCCTGCCCGACCCCGGGCTCGCCGTCGAATGCACCCGGTGGACCGCCCTGACCGTGCTGTCCTTCGGGGTCGCCGGCTACTTCAGCGCCGCCCTCAGGGCGCACCGCTCCTTCGTGCCCCCCGCCGCCATCTACGTGTCCTACAACGTCGGCATCATCGGGACCATGGTCGCCCTGCACGCCCTGTGGGGGGTGCGCGCCGCCGCCGCCGGGGTCGCCGTCGGCGGAGTGCTGATGGTCCTGGTCCAACTGCCCGCCTTCATCCGCAACGTGGGCTTCGGGCCGCACCGCGCCAAGGGCGCCCCGCGCAGCCAGCGCGACCGGGACCGGCCGACGCTGATCGCCTTCGGGGTCATCGCCCCGGTCATCTTCTTCGCCGTGTTCCGCCAGTCCCAGGTGCTGGTCGAGCGGTTCCTCGCCGCCGGGCTGCCGCCCGGCGCCATCTCGCACCTCAACTACGCCCAAAAGGTCGCGCAGATGCCGATGGTGCTCTCCCTCATGATCTGCACCGTCACCTTCCCCGTCGTCGCCCAGGCCATGGCCGGCGGGGAGCGGGAGAAGGCCCGGCGGCGGGTCGAGCAGGACCTCGCCCTCGCCTCGCTCGCCGTCCTCATGGGCACCGCACTCGTCATCGGGTACGCCCCCCAGATCATCGAAGTCCTCTTCGAGCGCGGGGCGTTCACCCACGTCGACACCGAGGCCACCGCCTCCGTCATGCGGCTCTACGGCCTCGGCCTGCTCGGACACTGCCTCGTCGGGGCGCTCTCGCGGCCCTTCTTCTCCACCGCCCGGCCCATCTGGTTCCCCGCCCTCGCCATGGGCGCCGGACTCCTCGTCAACATCGTCGCCGGAGCCTTCGCCGTCGGCTGGTGGGGCACCTACGGGATCGCCGCCGCCAACGCCGCGGGCATCTCCACCACCGCCGCACTGCTGCTCACCGGCCTCGGCTCGCGGATCATCGCCATCCAGGTCCGCCGGGTCGTCACCAGCATCGGCCGGCTCTCCGTCGCGGCCCTGGCCGCCTGCGCCACCGGCTGGATCGCCGGGCCGATGATCCCCGACCCGCTGGTCAGCGCCGCCCTGGGCTGCCTGCTGGTCCCGGCCATGTTCGGAGCCACCGGCATGGCCATACGGGCCCTGGAGGTCACCGCCCTGCCGGGCCAGCTCGCCCAGCTCACCGCTCACCTCACCTCCCAGCTCACCCAGAGGTTCCGCAATGTCCGCTGACACCGACACGGCGCCCCCCGGTGCGGCGGCCTCCGCCCGCCGCGGCGGCTCGCCGTGGGTCCTGATGTACCACTCCGTCACCGAGTTCACCGATCCCGCCGAGGACCCGTACGGCATCACCGTCACCCCGCACGCGCTGGAGGCCCAGCTGCTGTGGCTGCGCTCCCGGGGGCTGCGCGGGGTGTCCGTCGGCAAGCTGCTGCGGGCCCGCGCCGCCGGCCGGGCCGCCGGGCTGGTGGGACTGACCTTCGACGACGGCTACACCGACTTCCTGACCCGCGCGCTGCCGCTGCTGCGCAGCTACGACTGCACCGCCACCCTCTTCGTCCTGCCCGGGCGGCTCGGCGTGGACAACGTCTGGGACCCGCTGGGCCCCCGCAAGCCCCTCCTCACCGCCGAGGGGATCCGCGAAGTCGCCGCCGCCGGACAGGAGATCGGCTCGCACGGGCTGCTCCACCAGGACCTCACCGCGGCCCCCGACGACGTACTGCAGCAGGAGCTCCGCGGCAGCCGCGAACTGATCCGGGAGCTGACCGGGAGGCTGCCCGCCGGATTCTGCTACCCGTACGGGCACCTCGACGCGCGGGTCGTCGCCGCGACCCGGGCCGCCGGGTACGGGTACGCCTGCGCCATCGACCCCGGCCGGCTCGCCGGACCCCACGCGATGCCCCGTACCCACATCAGCCAGGCCGACGGCGGCCCGCGCCTGCGGATCAAGCAGGTGCGCCACCAGGTGCGCGAACTGCGGCGGGCGGTGCACCTGTGAGCCCCGGGAAGGTGCTGCACGTCATCACGGGACTCGGTGTCGGCGGCGCCGAGCAGCAACTGCGGCTCCTGCTACGGCACATGCCGATGCGCTGCGACGTCCTGACGCTGACCAACCCCGGGCCGGTCGCGGAGGGGCTGCGCGCGGACGGGGTCCGGGTGTTCCACCTCGGGATGCGCGGCAACCGCGACCTGGGGGCGGTGCCCAAGCTGGTCAAGCTCATCAGGCGGGGCCGCTACGACCTGGTCCACACGCACCTGTACCGGGCCTGCGTGTACGGGCGCCTCGCGGCCCGGCTCGCAGGCGTGCGGGTGAGCGTGGCGACCGAACACTCCCTCGGAGTGGGCGAGATCGAGGGCCGGCCGCTGTCCGGCGGGGTACGGGCCCTGTACCTGGCGAGCGAGCGGCTGGGAGCCGCGACCGTGGCCGTGTCGGACACCGTGGCCGCCCGCCTGGAGGCCTGGGGGGTGCCGCCCGGGCGCGTGCACGTGGTCCCGAACGGCATCGAAGCCGCGCGGTTCCGCTTCGACGAGGGCGTACGGCGGGCCACCCGGACCCGGACCGGCCTGCCCGAGCGGGCCTTCGTGGTCGGCGGGGTCGGCCGGCTGGTGCCGGGGAAGCGGTTCGACGTCCTGGTGCGTGCGGTGGCGGCGCTGCCCGGCGCGCACCTGCTGCTCGCCGGGGACGGACCGGAGCGGGCGGCGCTGCGCCGGCTCGCCGCCGAGCTGGGAGCGCAGAGCCGCATCCACCTGCTGGGGGAGCGCGATCCGCTGGGCGACAGCGCGGACGGGCGGACCCCCGGGGTCCCGGCGCTGCTCGCCGCGATGGACGTGTTCGTGTCCCCCTCGCGGGAGGAGGCGTTCGGGCTGGCGGTGATCGAGGCGCTGGCGGCGGGGCTGCCGGTGCTGCACGTCACCTGCCCGGCGATCGACGACCTGCCCGCGGCGCAGGCGCCGGGGGCGCGGCGGATCGGCACCGGCACGGAGGAGCTCGTCGCGGCGCTGCGGGGGCACATGGAAGCCGGCGCCCGGAGGCTGCCGCCGCCCGGCGTGGTGCGGCGCTACGACATCGGCCGGAGCGCGGCGCAGCTGCTGCACGTGTACGACCTCGCGATGGCCGCTCCCGCGGCCGGGGCCAGGGGGCCGGGTGCGCTGCCCGCTCCCGGCCGGGGCCCTCGGGGCGCTGTCCCGGCGGGTCCGGAGGGTGCGGCGCCGTTGCCGGGGACCGCTCCCCGGACCCCCGCTCCTCAAACGCCGGAGGGACTGGGTCTGCCCGCGGAGGGGCGGGCTCTGCCCCCGGCCGGGTTGATCTTCGGCCCCGGCGGGCCGGTGCCCGCCGGGGGCCGCGCCGATGACGGCCCGTCGGGGGCCCCCGCCGGTGGCGACATCCGCTGAGCCGACCCCGCAGGGGCCCGCACCGGGCCCCGAAGCAAGCACCCGTCCACCAGGAAAGAGGCACGCACATGGCGGACACCGCCGAACAGAAGAAGTCCACCCACCGGCGCCGGGTACGGCTGCTGCCGCCGCCCGCGTGGTGGCCGCTGCCCGCCGCCGCGCTGCTGGGGCTCGCCGCCGGCGGGGCGTACGGGGTGCTCAAGGCGCCCGAGTACGCCGCCACCAGCTACGTCGTCGCGGTCCCCGACGACACCACCGAGCCGGCCACCGCCCTCGGCTTCGCCCAGGCCTACGCCCGGATCGCCACCAGCAGTTCGACCCTCGCGTACGCCCAGCCCCGCGCGGGCGTCGGCGTGCGGAAGCTGCGGACCCAGGTCCGCGCCGAGACCTCCCCCGAGTCCCCGATGATCGCCATCACCGGGACCTCGAAGAGCGCCGGCGAGGCCGCCGACATCGCCAACGCCGTGGCCGACGCCCTGTCGCTGAGCAGCAACCAGGCCGCCAAGAACACCGGCGTGCAGCTGCTCCTCTTCAACCAGGCCGTCGCGCCCAGCGACCCCGCGTCCGCGTCCCCCACCCTCAGCGGGGCGGTCGGCCTGTGCGCCGGTGGACTGCTGGGCGGGCTGTGGCTGCTGGCCCGGCCCGCCGCGCGGCGGCGTGACGAGGCCGGCGTCGCGGCACCTGTCGTGGAGACCGTCGAGGAGTACGCCTCGCTGCCCGCGCAGGGCGAGCCGGCCGCGGCCAAGGAGAAGGAGTCGGTGCGATGACCTCCGGCTCCGCCGGGGCCCTGTCGGTGACGCTGTGCCGCGATCCCCGGCAGTTCGCCGCACTGGAGGGGCCGTGGAACCGGCTCGTCCGTGCCTGTCCCACCGCCACTCCGTTCCAGAGCCACGCCTGGCTGCACTCCTGGTGGCTGTCCTACGGCAAGGACGGCCGGCTCCGCATCGTCCTGGTGCGGCGCGGGGAGGAACTGGTCGGCGCGGCCGCGCTGATGCTCGTACACCGGCCGCTGCCGCTGCTCGTCCCCCTCGGCGGGGGCATCACCGACTACTTCGACGTGCTCGTGGCCGCGGAGTACGCCGACCAGGTCGTCCCGGCCCTGGCCAACGGCCTGCACCGGGCCGCCCGGGGCGCGGTCGTGGACCTGCGCGAGGTGCGGCCCGGGGCCGCCGCCGAGGCCGTGTACGCGGCCTGGCCCGGGATCGGCAGCAAGCTCGCCGACTCCACCTGCATGGAGCTGCCGGCCATGCCCTTCGACGAGCTGGTCAAGCGGATGCCGTCCTCCGGTGCCCAGCGGGTGCGGGCCAAACTCCGCAAGACCGACGCGGCGGGGATCGAGGAGCACGAGGTCACCGAGCAGGAAGTGCCGCGAGCGGTACGGACCCTGCTGCGGCTCCACGAGAAGCAGTGGCGCGGCCGCGGGGTGACCCCCGAACACCTCAAGCCGCGCTTCGCCGAACACCTGACCCGGGCCACGCGGCGGATGGTGCGCGCGGGGGAGGGGCGGCTGGCCGAGTTCCGGCTCGACGGGAAGGTGGTGGCCGCCAACCTCACGCTGCTCTCGGGCACGCTCAGCGGCGGCTACCTCTACGGCGCCGATCCTGATCTGCGGGACCGGAAGGTGGACGTGGCCACGCTGCTGCTGCGCTACGAGACCACCCGCGCGCTCGCCGAGGGACGCCCGGTGGTGAGCTTCCTGCGCGGCAACGAGCCGTACAAGAACCACTGGCGGCCCGAGACGGTCGTCAATCAGCGTTTCCTGCTGGCCAGGAGCACGCTCGCACCCCTCCTGCGGCTGCACGAGTCGCAGGTGACGGGGCGCGAGCGGGCGGTGGACGTCCTGCGGGAGGTGGTGCCGGCCGCCAGGGACTGGCGGGCGCGGCTCAACGAACTGCGGGTCCGATGACCCGGACGCCCCGCCTAGAAGGGCCAGAAGCCGCTCTCCTTGCCCCAGTCGACCTTGATGCAGACCGACTGCTTGCCGACCAGCTTGGAGAGCCACTCGCCGAAGTTGATCGGCACGCACCACTCGGTGGTGTTGACGGGCGGCGGTGTCGTCGGCTTGGGCGGCTGGGACGGCTCGGGCTTCGGCACGAGCGGCGAGGGCACCGGCGACGGCACCTCGGGATCCGGCTCGGGCACGACCGGGCCGGGGCTCGGGCTGGCGCTCGGGCTCGGGGGCTCCGGGCTGACCTCGGGGGCCGGGACCAGCGGACTCGGCTCGACGGGGCTCGGGACCAGCGGGCTGGGGACGGCCGGGCTCGGCTCGACCGGGACCTCCGGGCTCGGGACCACGGGCGAGGGCGTCGGAACGACCGGGCTCGGGACGGCCGGGCTGGGCTTGACCGGGCTGGGCTTGACCGGGCTGGGCTCGACCGGGCTCGGAGCGGCCGGACTCGGGACCTCCGGGCTGGGGAGCACGACCGGCGGGGTGACGACCGGCGTCGGGATCTCCGGCGTGGGGACCTGCGGGGTCGGGACGACCGGCGTGGGCACCACGGGGGTCGGGACGACCGGCGTCGGGACGACCGGGGTCGGGATCACCGGGCCGGTCCGCTGCGGGGTCAGCGCCTCGCGGAAGACCTTCGTCGAGGCCGGGTTCTGCTTGCACTGCCAGACGCCGTGCGGGCAGTAGTCGGTGATGGTGTGATACAGCGGCTTCTGCTGGTCGATCCACTTCAGCATGCGCCGCATGTACTCCGGGTTGTCCCCGTTGCGGAACAGCCCCCACTCCGGGTACGAGATCTCTTTGCCGTGTGCCCGCGCGAAGTCGACGTGCTGCTGGAGTCCGTACGGCTGGCTGATCTGGTCGTCGAAGTTCCGGCCGGGTCCCTGGTCGTACGAATCCATCCCGACGATGTCGACCACGT
The DNA here is from genome assembly GCF_040612195.1 of Streptomyces sp. NPDC006450. Lineage (NCBI taxonomy): Bacteria > Bacillati > Actinomycetota > Actinomycetes > Kitasatosporales > Streptomycetaceae > Streptomyces > Streptomyces sp. NPDC006450. The sequence continues at coordinate 6,901 of NZ_JBEXPT010000179.1, forward strand.
CGTCGCCCGGGTAGCACTTGGTCCAGCCGATCGCGTCCGTGCCGCGGTTCGGGGTGAAATCGAACTTGAACTTCTGGCCGGGCACGGAGCGCATCGCCTTGACGACGCGCTTCCAGTAAACCTTCCAGTTCTCCGGGTCGGGACCGCAGCGGTGGGTGTACGTGATGCCGTTCATCTCCCAGCCGAGCACGATCACCGTGTCCGGGACGCCCAGCGCCACCAGCCGTTCCGCGAGCTTCTCGAAGTGGCGGTCGTACTGGCCGTCCGCGCCCGCCCGGATCAGCTGCGCCACCTGGTAGTCGGGGACCCGCTCTTCGTTGCGCTCCTGCATGGGCACGTTGAGGACGAACAGCCGGTCGTCCCGCTGGAGCCGCCACCGTGCCCAGTCGTCGAGGAAGCTGACGTTGCCCTCGATGCCGGCCCACTGGTCACCGGGCAGATAGGTGTGCCCGACCCGGATCTCCTTGCCGCCCAGCCAGTTCGACAGGAACGGGATGCGGGCCACTCCGGGAGGCCCGTAGTCGAGGTAGGCGCCCATGGCGATGTCCGCGTCGCCGGAGGACCCGCTCTGCTCCTCGGGTGCCGCGAGGGCGGCCCCGGTGGCGAGCAGTCCGGCCGTCACCGTTCCGATGCAGGTGCTCGCCAGTCGGCGGCGTGGTCTGGGCATGGCGTCTCCCGAGCTTTCCTGAATCGGTGTGCTTACCAAAGACGTTAGGCATCACATCTGATGAATGGCCTGTCCGGTGACCACTTCCTAGGCCATTCGCACGTGCGCACCGTCCCTGCTTGGTCCGACTAGGTGAAAGACACCGTTCCCATGCACGCGCATCCCAGCCAAGTGCCCGCAGTTCTGCTCAGACTCGATCGGAATCCGTTCCACCACGGAACCCTCGGCGCCGTCAGATCCCTTGGGCGCGCGGGTGTGGAGGTCCATGCCGTCGTCGAGGCCGGGGGAGGTCCCATGGGGCGTTCGCGCTACCTGCGTGCCGTGCATCCCGGACCCGCCGGCGGACTCGACCCCGAGGCACCCGAGGCGTTGCTGGAGTGCCTGACCGGGGTCTCCGAACTGATCGGCCGTCCGGCGGTGCTCATCGCGATGGACGACCTCAGCGCGATCGCGGTGTCACGGGTCGCGCCGATGCTGGGCGGCCGGTTCCGGATTCCCCATCAGCCCGACGACCTGCCGGCGCGGGTGGCGGACAAGGCCGAACTGTCGCGGCTCTGCGCCCGGTGGGACGTACCGCACCCGGAGACCGTGATCCCGGTGAGCGGGGCCGAGGCGGCGGAGGCCGCGTGGCGGCTGGGGCTCCCGGTGATCGCCAAGTGGAGCCGGCCGTGGCTGCTGCCCTCGGGCACGGGCCTGCGCAGCACCACCCTGCTCCACGCGGCCGCCGAGGCGCGGCGGTTGTACGAGCGCTCGGCGGAGGCGGGGAGCCGGCTGCTGCTCCAGCGGTTCCTGCCGGCCGGGCCGGACACCGACTGGTTCTTCCACGGCGCGTTCGCCCGGGGCGGGCGTCCGCTGATCACCGGGTCGGGGCGCAAGGAGCTGTCCTGGCCGGTGCGGACGGGGCTGACGGCGGTCGGGCGGTGGCTGCCGGACCCGGCTGTGGAGGAGGCGGGTCTGCGGCTCGCCGAGCGGCTCGCCTACCAGGGGATCCTGGACCTGGACTTCCGCCGGGACGAGCGGGGCGTCTTCCGGCTGGTGGACTTCAACCCCCGTCCGGGGGCGCAGTTCCGGCTCTTCACGGATGCGGGCGGCCTCGACGTGGTCCAGGCGATGTACCTGGATCTGACGGGCCAGCGGGTCCCGGAGCCGTCCGGGGGACCCGGCCGGGTCTTCGTGGCGGAGAACTACGCCCTGCTCGCGGCGGTGCGCGGCCGCTCGCTCCCGCGCCGTCCCCCGGCCCCGCCCGCCGGGGCGGGTGCCGCGGCCGCGCGCCGGGGACGGGGCCCCGAGCGGGGGCGGGTGGAGGCGGCGTGGTTCGCGGCCGACGACCCGATGCCGTTCCTGGGGATGCTCGCCGCCTTTCTGGGGCGGGGTGCGGTCAAGGGGCTGGGGGTGCTGCGCGGGGCCGCCGGGGCCGCCGGAGGCACCTGCCTCGCCGGGCGGCGCCAGCTCCCGGCCCCGCT